>JAFUQY010000381.1 GCA_017472105.1 Clostridia bacterium
CCTTCAACGTGGTCCTTTTCCTTCTGAAGCAGGGATTCGGGAATGAACATGGGCATATAAACATTCTCGTGACCGAGTTCCTTGAATCTGGTGTCGAGAATCTTCTGGATGTTTTCCCAGATTGCATAGCCGTAGGGACGGATAATCATGCATCCCTTGACGCTGGAGTAGTCGATCAGGTCCGCCTTCTTGCAGATGTCGGTGTACCACTTGGCAAAGTCCACTTCCATCGAAGTGATATCCTGCACTAATTTCTTATCGTTTTTCATACGGGTTGATTCCTTCCGTGATGTTATAGAAATAATGTTTAGACTAAGTTTATTGTTAAAGGGGAGACGGTCGCTTTTTGAAAAAAGCTCAGCAAAAACTTTCGGCTGACGAGGTTTTGCTGCTCTACGGGGAGTGAATGGATATGGTTTTGTCAGCTTCAAGGGGATTTTTTTGACGGCGTGCGGTTTGGGGTGATTCTTCAGCGGTCTCCGGATGTGATTGCGGATTGTACTTGAGGGTGCGATGCCGTATTGGAGATTCAGACTATCAGAAGCTCGTTTATACGGTTCACAGGGACCACCGAGACCCTGTTCACCCGCGCCGTGGAGGTTGTTTGCAAATAAAGATGGGGTTGTTTTTACTCCACTTTCGTCAGTCTTGCGTAGGTTGCCATGAGTTTTTTGGTACCCACTTTATCGAATGCGATTTCGTAGAGGGTATCGCCGCCCATGGGTTTGGAGGACAGGATGGTTCCCTCTCCGAAGGTGACGTGCTTGACCTTATCGCCGACTGCGAAGCCGGAAGATGCGGTATTGTTCTGCGGCTTGAGGTTGGTCAGCGCGGGAGAACGCTTGGAGGTTTCGTTGACGAAGTGGTTGACGGGCTTCTGCTTGACAGGTCTCTGTCTGAGCTGTCTGAGTTCGGCGTCCGCGGGAGCTTCGTCGATGCGTTCCACCAGTTCCGCGGGGATTTCCGCTGCAAATCTGGAGAGCTGGTTGGAGCCGGTTCTGCCGTTGAGCATACGGTCTCTGACATGGGTGATGATGAGCTTTTTCTTCGCTCTGGTGATTGCGACGTATGCGAGACGGCGTTCCTCCTCGATTTCCTCGGGGTTCATGGTGGTCTGGAAGCTGGGGAAAATGCTTTCTTCCATGCCGGGCAGGAACACGGTCGGGAATTCGAGCCCCTTAGCGGAGTGGATGGTCATGAGCACCACGGCGTCCGCGGTTTCGTCGTACTTGTCGATATCGGAAACGAGCGCCACGTCTTCGAGGAATTCCACGAGCGAGGGTTCGTCCGCCTGTTCTTCGTATGCTTTTGCGGCGGAGATGAGTTCGTTCAGGTTATTCTGACGGTCATCGCGCTCGCTGAGGTCGGTCATTTCGGAGAGCATCTTGCTGTAACCGGAGTCCTCGATGACCATTTCGATCAGGGAGGAGACGTTCATCTGCCCTGCCGCTTCGCGGAATTTGTCCATCATATAGACAAAGCTGACCATCTGGTTTGCGGTTGCGGGAGAGATGGCGGTATAACGCTTTGCGCGGCGGAGGAATTCGAGCAGGGGGCATCCTTCCTCATATGCGAGAGCTTCCGCAATCTGGAGGGACTTGTCGCCGATGCCGCGTCTGGGAGTATTGATGATGCGGCGCAGTCTGAGGTCGTCGTTGGGGTTGTTGATGAGCGCGAGATACGCGATGATATCCTTGACTTCCATCCGTTCGAAGAAGCGAAGACCGCCGAGCATACGGTACGGAATACCGCTCTTGGCAAACGCCTGCTCAATGGAACGGGACTGGGAGTTCATGCGGTAGAGGACGGCATAATCCCGGAATGCGCCGCCGTTCTTCACACCGGTTGCGACAACATCCGCGATGTATCTGCCTTCGTCGTTCTGGTTGCCGAGGTTCTTGATGATGATCTTTTCGCCGTCTTCACCGCCGGTCCACAGGGTCTTGCCCATGCGTCCGGTATTGTTCTCGATGACCTTGTTGGCGGCACCGAGGATGGTTTTGGTGGAGCGGTAGTTTTCCTCGAGCTTGATGACGGCTGTATTGTCGTAATTCTTGTCGAAGTTGAGAATGTTCTCGATGACGGCACCGCGGAATTTATAGATACTCTGGTCATCGTCGCCGACTACCATGATATTCTTATGCTTTGCGGACAGGAGCAGGGTCAGTTCCAGCTGTGCATAGTTGGTATCCTGATACTCGTCCACGCAGACGTATTTGTAGCGGTTTTGCAGGAGGCTGCGCACGTCCTCGCATTCGGTGAGAAGCCGCACGGTCTGCATGATGATATCGTCAAAGTCGAGGAGGTTCTGATTCTTCAGCTTTTCCGAATAGAGCTGGTAAATCTGCGCGATCTGCTTGAATTTTGCGTCGTTTCCTGCCTTTTCCGCGTACTCAACAGGGCCAATGAGCTTATCCTTTGCGCGGCTGATGGCGTTCTGCACGGACTTGACGGGAAGCTGCTTGTCGTCGATGTTCAGCTGCTTCATGCACAGCTGGATCTGCTTCTTGCTGTCGTCCATGTCGCAGATGGTGAAGCTGCGGTCGTAGCCGATCTGTTCCCCGTAGCGGCGCAGAATCTGTACGCAGATGGAGTGGAACGTACCTGCACGGATCTCAGCCGCCTCGGTGCTGTCTTCCCCGAAGATTGCGCTGATTCTGTTCTTGATTTCCTTTGCCGCCTTGTTGGTGAAGGTGATCGCCATAACCTGCCATGCGGGCGGAGGATTGACGGCAAATCTGGTCAGGTATTCGCCCAGCTCTTCTCTCGGAAGGTCAGCCGCCGCCTTCATTTCCGCGATTGTGGCTTCGTTTGCGTCGGTGGGAACAAGTTCACTGTGATATGCGTCGCCGTAACGGATGATATAGGCAATACGGTTGACGAGTACGGTGGTCTTTCCGCTTCCCGCACCTGCGAGAATGAGGAGAGGTCCGTTCACCTGATACACCGCTTCCCGCTGCTTGGGGTTGAGGTTACTGAAATATGTGTCAAACAGAGTTCGTTTGGTTTCGGTATAAAGGGTTCTGATTTCGGTTGCTGTCATTGCTATTGCTCGCTTCTGTTAATTTACCATATTATTATACCACATTTCAAAATATTTTTCAATAATAATGTAGACAACATTTTTTCTTCCAGACGGGGAATCATATGGTTTCTATACAAATTTTCAACTATTCACAATGTATTCACAAATATGTGATAAGATACTTCTGACAAAATCTCCACAATTCAGAAAGGTTCGGCATTATGGAACAGCTTGATTTCAGACTTTCGATTCCCAAAAAGGATGACTACGACATCATCGTCTGCGGCGGCGGAATTGCGGGATGCGCGGCGGCTCTGGAGGGTGCACGGCTCGGCAAAAAGGTGCTCCTTCTGGAAAAATCCGTCCTGCTCGGCGGTCTTGCAACCATGGGACTGGTGAATTATTTCGTTCCCATGTGCAACGGACGCGGCAAGCAGATCTGCTTCGGCATGGCGGAGGAATTCCTGCGTCTTTCGCTGAAATACGGCTACGACACGCTTCCGGCGGAATGGCGGGACGGTGAACCGGAGAATCCCACAAATGCACGGTATCAGACCCACTATTCGCCCTACATCTACGCCATGCAGCTGACCGAGCTGATCGTGGATGCGGGTGTGAAGCTCCTCTTCGACTGCAATGCGGCGTATCCGATCATGGACGGCGGACACTGCACCGGCATCGTCACCGACTCGAAGTCCGGGCTGGAATTCTACGGTGCGCGTCAGATCATCGACACCACGGGCGACGCGGACATCTGTCAGAAAGCGGGCTTCCCAACCGTCGACGGCAAGAATTACTTCACGTGGTTCGGACGCATGGTGACGCTGGAAAGCTGTAAGAAGGCGATCGAATCCGGACGTGCCGATCGTGCGGTTGTGACCATCGCCGGCGGAAATGCAAACCTCTACGGCGGAAATCATCCGAAGGACATGCCGTTCTTCTGGGGCACGGGCGTGGAAACCGTCTCGGACAACCTCATCAAAAACCAGCTGACGATGCTTGACAGACTGAAAACCACCGACCGCTTCAGCCGTGAAGTGACAACGGTGCCGATGATGCCGCAGTTCCGGTGCATCCGCAGAATCGAGGGCGACGTTACGGTTTACGAAAATCAGGCGTACCAGCATTTCGAGGACTCCGTCTGTGCGATCAACGACTTCGACCGGCGCGATTTCCTGTACGAAGTACCGCTCAGATCCCTCGTCCGTCACGGATTTGACAACATCATCACCGCCGGACGGAGCGCATCCGCTGACGGGTACGCATGGGACGTATTCCGCGTGATTCCTCCGGCAATTCTCACCGGTCAGGCGGCGGCTGTGTGCGCATCCCGTGCAATCGACGACGCATGCGCGATTTACGACGTGAACATCGGTGCGGTGCAGTCGAAGCTCGAATCCGAAAACGTCATGATCCACTTCGACGACGCGCTGATCCCCGAAAAATCCGACTACACCCACATGTACGTGGAAAAAATGTGACAATAGAAAATATGACAGTATAAGAGGTTAACATGTATTCCCTTCTTCTTGCGATTATTTATCTCTCGTTCATCAGCCTCGGTCTGCCGGATTCCCTGCTCGGTTCCGCGTGGCCGGTGATGCGGTTTGAGTTCGGCGCGGGTCTCTCCTTTGCCGGATTCATCTCGATGCTCATCTGCGGATGCACGATCATTTCCAGCCTTGCATCCGATTTCCTGACCCGGAAATTCGGCGCGGGCAGGGTTACAGCGGTCAGTGTTGCCATGACGGCTATCGCATTGCTGGGATTTTCCATGGCGGATTCGCTCGTTCTCCTGTGCATTCTCGCCATTCCCTACGGTCTCGGTGCCGGTGCCGTGGATGCCGCGCTGAACAACTACGTTGCCCTTCACTTCGCCGCGCGTCACATGAGCTGGCTCCACTGCTTCTGGGGCGTCGGTGCGTCGATCAGTCCCTACATCATGAGCGCATGTCTTGCGGTAGACAACAACTGGCGCGGCGGGTATCTCACCGTTTCCGTGATCCAGATTGTGCTGACGGTGTGCCTGTTCGCGACCCTTCCCCTGTGGAAGAAAATGCAGACCGCCGAATCCGCCGGGGAAGAACGCGCAGAACCCGTCGGTGTGATCGGTGCCTTGAAAATCCCCGGCGTGCCGTTCATTCTGCTGGCGTTTCTCGCATACTGTGGTCTCGAAGCCACAACAAGCCTCTGGGCGAGCAGTTATCTCGTGGAATTCCGCGGATCCGATCCCGAGACGGCGGCACGGTATGCGTCCCTGTTCTACCTCGGACTGACGGGCGGACGGCTTCTGAACGGATTCCTCGCAGACCGGTTCAGCGACAGAACGCTCATCCGGGTCGGCAGTATCATCATGCTCTCGGGTATGGTGCTTCTGATGCTCCCGATTCCGTCGGTGATTCCCGCGGCGGCAGGTCTTCTCATCATCGGACTGGGATGTGCACCGGTTTATCCCTGCATCATCCACTCCACCCCTGCGAATTTCGGCGCAAAGAACTCGCAGGCGATCATCGGAATCCAGATGGCGAGCGCATATGTCGGAAGCACGCTGGTTCCGCCGGTGTTCGGTCTGATTGCGGATTTCGTCAGCGTGAGCTGGTATCCGTTCTGGCTGGCGGCGTTCACTGTATTGCAGATTGCGATGACCGAGCGGCTGAATGCGCTGTTCAAGGGCAAGAACGGCTGAAAAACATAAGCGAATACAAAAAAGGCAGGACTTCTTTTTCGGAAATCCTGCCGATTTTTTATTGGATTTACAGAATGCTCAGTGCAAATACCGCGGCGATTGCGAGAATCAGACCGATGATTTTGTTCAGGTTGAGCTTTTCCTTGAGGATCACCGCCGACCAGAGCACCGACACGATCAGCACGCCGCCGTTGTCGAGGGAATAAAGCACGGCCACGTTGATGAGCCCGAGCGCGTACATGAGAATGTTCACTGCGGATGCCGCCGATACGGATGCGAGAATCACGAACAGCGTGGACTTTTTCGTCTGTCGGAATCCGGGAAGTGCCGCTTTGCCCGCCTGAATCAACAGGAGCAGGAACGCGAACACCGCCGAAGAGAAGAACGTCATTATAATCATTTCCGCGCTCTCTTCCCCGTTCATGACGGATTTCTGTGTATTCAGGAGCGCGCCATAGATGCCGTTTGCGAGACCGAGCAGGAGCACTGCGATCAGGAATTTCGCGGACACCTTCGTTTCGGACTTTTTGTCCTCGAGATTGAGGAAGACGAACGACACGAGCATCACGCCGATGGCAATGTACTGCCACACAGTCAGCGTCGCGCCGTCGTGGATCATTGACCAGAACATCGGGATCAGGATGCCGCCGGAGAGGTTGAAAATCATTGTGATGGCGTAGGATCCGATGGAGGAGGCGCGGATGAGCATGGCGTTATAGGTCACGAGCACTGCCCCGTTGATGACACCGAAGAGAACAGTCGGCAGGCTCGGCTTGAAGCTGAATCCCGCAAGAACGAAGGTTGCGAGCGAGACGATGACGCCGTAGAAAACCGAGTAAATCTGGGAGGAATATTTGGATTCGCCGGGATAATGACGGGCATACTGATTGGCAAAAGCGGACTGGAAGCTGTACAGCAGAACCAGAAGAGCGACGAGAAGAATGGACATGACTGCCTCCTTGCAATGTTGTTGATGCCATGATACCACAATCCGCCAGGGAAATCAAGTGTTTTCAGAAAATGCAGGAGTGATCGAGTTCGCGGATAAACGCAGCACCGGAGAATAAATAAGCATCGTAAATCCAGTCGCCTTCGTGAACCGCTGTACTCTGCACCGTTGTCTCTTCCTTTTTGCAGAACATATAGGGGCGCTCCAACCTTTTCAGCGGAACAATTTTCGACCGGAACACCTGCATCGGCACGGGATTCACTACAAGCACGGGAATACAGCGATGCG
>JAFUQY010000382.1 GCA_017472105.1 Clostridia bacterium
AGATCCTTCGCGCGTCTGACCCGGCACCGGATCACGTCATCCATGCACGACACGCCGAATTTCTTCTTGTAGAGCGATTGCAGATACCCCATCGAAAGATGCAGCTGACGCGCCATATCCGCGATGCTCCAGTCCTCCTGCGGGTTGTTCATGATCGACTTGCGGAGCGTGAGAAGCTCCTGATCGTGCGCCGCGGACTCGTGATGGAGCAAATCGTCCTCGAGTTTATAGAATAAAATGTGGAAAAGCTGGGAAATTGCGCCGTCATACCGCCCGATCGTGGACTCCCACGTGAGGAGCTGCACCAGATTGTGGCAGTACGCCGCGTCGGAAACCGCAAACGGCTCGTGGATCCGCGGGAAATTCTTCACGAACGCCTCGTCCGATTCAAACCGGATCCAGTCGTCGCCGTAGGATTCCCCCGACGCACCGTATTCGACATGGGAGAACGGCGGATACAGAACCGCACATCCGGCAGGGTATTCGCGCATCTCCCCGTTCACGCAGAAGCGTCCCGGCGTGCGGGTGAGGAGGAAGAGGTAATAGTCGTACCCCTGCGGAGAATGGATATAGAAATCGCCGGGATGAAAGGTATCGTACCCGGAAAAGATAATTTTGTTCATACGCGCTCCATATGAGGATCGGTCAATTTGATACAGTATAGCACAATTGAGCGATTCTGTCAAGAGCCGGGCAGCCGAAAACGCAATACCGTTTATCCCGTAGGGCGGTGCCTTGGTGCCGCCGCAAAGCCAAAACCCACGGCGGGAGATAGACCTCTGCCCTATGGGTTTCACCCTTTCACATCATCACCCCATCGCGTCCAGCAGTTCTCCGATCGGGCATGTACCCGGGAAGCGCTGGATGCCCCAGACCATGGTGTATCCGCGTGCCGGGTCGATTCTGAGATCCGTTCCCGCCATGCCGCCCCAGCCGAACGCGCCGATTCCCTCGCCGTGTGCATCCGGGGTTTCGTTCACGAGCGAGCGCACGAGGTACCCGTAGCCGTAGCCGCCGTTGTTTCTGACATACTCCGCCGAAATGCACGCGGGCAGCTGATTCTTCGCCATCTCCCGCACCGTTTCCTCCCGGATGATGCCCATGCCGCCGCACCGGAGCATCTCGCCGAACCTCATGTAGTCGTCCAGCGTCGAGTACAGCCCGGAGCCGCCCATCTCAACAGAGGGACTGCGGTCAATCGCCGGGACGCCCATGTAGATATCGCTCGGCGTGTAACTGCCGTTTTCGTCCACGCTGTACTTGCGCGCGACGCGGTCAGCCATGTGCGGCAAGGGACGGAACGCGGTGTCATGCATCCCGAGCGGGTCAAAGATGGTCTTTCTGAGGTATTCGCCGAATCCCATCCCGGACGCGATCTCCACAACGCCGCCGAGGACATCCGCGCTCAGGCCGTAGAGATACGCCGTGCCGGGCTCGAACATCAGCGGGCACTTGCCGATTCTGCGCACCAGCGCAAGCGTCGTGACCTCTTCCGCTCTCATCCCTTCCATTTCGGCAAGCATCGCACGGACACTCTCCCCGACCACGCCGCCGTCCCAGTGATACGGGATTCCCGAGGTCATGGTGAGAAGATGCTTCACCCGCATGACGTTCTCCGCCTTTCTCAGCGTGCCGTCCGGATTGACCACGTCCATGTCTGCAAATTCCGGGAAGAACTCGCACACAGGCGTCTCGGGCGTGAGAATGCCTTTGTCCCACAGGGTCATGACAGCGGCGGCTGTGACAACCTTCGTCATCGAATACATGAGCATCACGGTGTCCCGCGTGAACGGATCCGGTCTGCCGAGCTCCCGTACACCGGCGGATGCGTATGCCAGCTCTTCCCCGTCACGATACAGGAGAACTGCGCATCCTGCGGCGTGTCCGTTCTTCACGTAAGCGTCGAGTATTTCCTGATATTTCTTCTGAATCATGTTTGTCCTCCGAATCAGAAACGGGCGCAGAT
>JAFUQY010000383.1 GCA_017472105.1 Clostridia bacterium
ACTCACCTCCACGGGTTCTGTAGTTTGCCGGTTCTTGACTCTATTTTACCACTAATTTATTAACAAAAAGCGAAAAGCACCTACGGTTTCATAACCCCGTCGATGCCTTTTCGCAGAAAGGCAGTTTATACATATGAAAAAAAGACTGACCGCACTGCTGCTTGCGGGACTGCTGCTCGCTCTGCCGTCCTGCTCCAAGGAAAATCCGGACACCCCCGGCGGAAATGACACCGCAGAAACCGGTGAGACCGTCGAAAAAGCCGAGGTGCTGACCCATATTTTCCGCGGAACCGGACTGAAGCTGCCGGAGGAATACTACCTCCGCGATGATGTTCCGCCGATCTACGACAAAGAAACCGGAAACGTGACGCTGATGGCTTCCCACTGGGAGGAAATCACCGATGAGGAAGGCAATTACGTCAGCTCACAGACCCACTACTACCTGCTGACCCTCGCGCCCGACAGCTCGATCGTTTCACAGGAAGAACTCACGTTCGACGAAAACGTGTATCCGCAGAATCTCACCACCGTCGGGGACACAACCTACTACATGGTGAACAACTGGGATCCCGATACCTACGAAGAAACGTTTAATCTCTGCACCGTGAAGGACGGCGAAACCACGACAGTTGAAGATCTCGCCCGCTTCTTCCCGTCCGCATCCGCACAGGACATGGGTTGGTTCTACTTACAGTACATGGCAGTGGACAAGGACGGATACGTCTACCTCGGTGCGGATCAGGAAATCGCGGTGCTCAAGCCCGATCTGACTCTCGCGTTCACGGTCACAGCGGACAGCTGGATCAACAGCCTCACCGCAGCGCCCGACGGCACGGTGTATCTCTCCAGCTACGCGGACGGCGGCTACGGACTGATGCCGGTTGACAAGGAAAAGAAAGCGCTCGGTGATCCCATCTCCATCGGAGCGGGTGACATGCGCGATGTCTTCTTCGCGGACGGCTATGACCTGTACTACACCACCGACACCGGACTGTACGGCTACACCTTTGCAACCGAAGAGAAGCCCGACGGGGAATCCACGCTCATCATGAACTACCAGAACTCCGACGTGACCTCGAATTATTTCGAAGTGCTCTCCGTCTCCGACAGCGAAACGATCCTCGTATCCGAGCGCGATCCCTCCACCTACGACTCGACCGTTGCGGTGTACAGAAAAGCGGCGGATGTGGATCTCTCCGCGGTGCATGTGATTGAGATCGCGTGCGTCTATCCCGACTACTATCTGCCCGCTCAGGTTGTCGCATTCAACAAGAACAATCCGGGCACCCGCGTCCTCGTCAGCGACTACTCGCAGTACAACACCGACGAGGATTACAGCGCCGGAGAAACCAAGCTGGCGACGGACATCGTCAACGGTCTGTACAAGCCGGACATCGTCCTCGGAAACAGCGCCAACTCCTACATGCAGCAGATTCTGGAGAACAATCTCTACACCGATCTGTACACCTTCCTCGACAAGGATTCCGACCTGAACCGCGGCAGTATTTTCTCTTCCGTGCTCTACTCCTACGAAACCGATGACGGCAGGCTGTGGGGACTTCCCTCCGAATTCAGCGTCGCAACCATCATCGCACCGAAGGCACTCATCGGCGACAGAATCTCGTGGACGTTCTCCGAAATGCTCGATTTTGCGATGAATCTTCCCGCCGGCGTGTCCCTCATGGAAGACCTGACCCAGCAGAACGCCATGGGGTATCTGCTCGGCGGTTCCGGATACTCCGCGTTCGTTGACATGACGTCGAACACCGCTTCGTTCACATCTCCCGATTTCATCAAGTATCTGGAATACATCAAGAATCTGCCCGCACAGACGCCGGAAAGAGCCGACGACTACTGGGAAACCCGCTATCTCGCGTACCACAACTGTCAGATTGCCCTCCAGACCGCCGGAATCAGCGATCCGCACGACTGGGTTTCCCTTGAAGCCGTCTTCAACACCAAGGATTACGTCCTCATCGGCTATCCGGCGGAAGGCGAAGACAAGGGCGCGAAGATGGGATACTCCAACGCCTGCATCATCACCTCGTTCTGCGAATATCCCGACGATGCGTGGGCATTCTTAAAGAGCATCATTTCTCCCTCATACGACGAAAACCGCGAACGCTTCACTGCCCTCCATAGCTTCCCCATCGTGAAGGAGCTGTGTGAAATCATGCTCGACGACTACACCGAATACGAGTACGAAATCTACTTCAACGGCGGTGCAAGCTGGGGCAGCTACGATCCCGAGCATCCGAACACCGACGAAATGCACGAGCCCGGCATCCGTACCTACTTCACCGAAGACGACAAGGCAAAGCTGATGGATTACCTCACAAACGATGTCGGTCAGCGCGCCGTCACGCAGATTCCCGAGGAGATCAACGCGATCGTGAATGAGGAAATTTCCTCCTACCTCGGCGGCACCCGCGATGCCAAAGCCTGCGCGGATATCATTCAGTCGAGAGTCAATCTCTGGCTTGCTGAGCACGAATAACATTCAGCCAAAATTGCAGGCGATCCGTCTGTGCTACCAAGTCTGGCTTTGATTCATCGACTCATAATCCGCTGAATCCCCAAATTTTTCCATACATCCTCCAAAACGGACACCGGGTTTCCTTTGCTGGGAATCCGGTGTTTCGTTTGTTGACAAAATGACTCTTGACAAATTTGCCGCAGTA
>JAFUQY010000384.1 GCA_017472105.1 Clostridia bacterium
AACAGCTCTGGGCGATGGATCCCGAAACCGGCGACTCCGTCCTCATCGGCGAAATCTCCGCAGCCGGGACAAACGAAGTCCGCGCCATGGCGTATGACGCCACAAATCGCATCCTCTACACTGCCGGATACAGCGCGCTCTACGGATACAGCCTCGACACCGGGAAATCCGCGAAGGTCATGGAAGCGAACGACGGGCTGTACCTTCTCGGCGCAGGAAACGGCATGATCGCGGTCACAAACGGACTTTATCAGGCGTCCATCTACGAAACGACTGCCAATCTACGCTCCGCGGATGCCGCGAAAACGTCCCTGAACATCTGTCTGAACAACGGCACGAAGGGTCAGTTCACCGAAAAGCACCGGGAAGCCGTCCGCGCGATGAATGCAAACGGATATCCGGTGAAGATCAGCGAGACCTACCTGAGTGACAACGCGGACGAATACAACAACACGATGGCGAAAAAGCTCATGGCAGGCGACACAGACTTCGATATTTTCGAAATTTCCTCCGCGATGCTGATCGAGATGGGAGCCGGATACTGCGCGGAGCTCACGGACTATCCCCTGCTTGCGTTCTACTACGATCAGATGCTCCCGGGCATGAAGGAGCTGTGTTCCCTCGACGGCGTGACAGTTCTCTGGCCGCGTGCAGGCATGTACGCACACCGCATGATGCTGAACACCGATCTCGCCGAAGGTACATACAAAATTCCCGCCACAATTGCGGAGCTTGAGACGCTCATGGATTCCGTCACCCTGAAAGACGGCGCGGCATTCATGGACCGCACTTCGCACGGATACTTCACGACCTATCTGGTGACCCAGTTCATCTCGAATTTCATGGCACAGCGCATCGACGACGACACGGCACGCGCGGATCTTGCAGGGATTCTCTCGCTGATGGCAAAGCTCGAAGGCAGTACCGGCAAGACCGGATTTGCAGTCACCGGCATCTCGGACATGCTCCGCTATGCGGATACATCGTGGACAACCGACAACTCCGCGGCGTTCCCGCTCATCGGCGAGGGTTACGGAAACGTCATCAGCGCCACGTTCTACGCCGTCAATCCGAATTCCCCGAACTTTGAGCTTGCCGCACTCTTCCTCGCGCACCAGTCCGAGCTGGATCTCGCCGCCGGAGCATCCGCATATGCGTCAGACGATCCCATTCTCGTCTCCCAGCTCAGCGATCCCGTCCGCGCGTACAATTCCACGGCGTTCCAATCCCTGTTCGCTCAGCCGGCATACAGCATTTTCCTCGGCGAAACCACCCCGGAAAAAGCCGCGGATCTCCTGCTGAGACAGATTAAAATGATGCGGGATGAATGAGCCGGGATATCTTTTGGCTGTAACCGGCAGAATACCACCCGGCTCCTGAGAATTTTTCTTTGGAAAAATTCTCCGAGGTTGCGCTGGAGGTTTATCACGGGATATCTTTTGGCTGTAACCGGCAGAATACCACCCGGCTCCTGAGAATTTTTCTTTGGAAAAATTCTCCAAGGTGAAGATAAAAACGCGCCTAACTATATTGTCTTAAATAACGCCTCCTTCAAGCATATCTGTAACAATTTGCAGATATGCTTTTTATCTGCTATTGACAACGCCTATATTCTGTGGTAGAATTATATATACAATAGCATACATTCCAATTCAGATACAGGAGGTACCCATGAAAAAACTGCTTTCGCTCATTCTCGCCGCGATGATGCTTGTGTCGTGCACACCTGCTCCCGCACCGGATGAAACCATCGAAGAGCCCGGATTCGAATTCACAACCATCCCGCACTACCTCTCGACCACGCTGACACAGAGCGCGGAGCTGGCGGAATACCGGGATGAAGGGGAATGCGGCATGACCACCACCGCGCCCATCGTCCAGTTCGTCGGCGACAGGGTATATCTGTTCCGCCGCTTCCCCGAGGATCTGACGGGCTTTGAACCCATACTGGATTTTGAAGCCGGCATCACGTCGGGAAATTACGAAAATCAGGTCGAAATCTACGACAGGGGCAGCTATGACGAGCCGTCCGAGGTCATCACGCTCACCGGTCACGCCGACGGAATGCTACGCCTCGACTGCTTTGAATACCTCCCGGACAGCAACACGTTCGTGACCGTCCAGAAGTATTACCACATCGACGACCCGGATGTCTTCACCGTCCGCATCTTTGACGGCGAGGGCAGAATGATCTCCGAGAAGGACATCGTCCCGCCGAGCGCTGATCTTGACGAATGGGGTCCGAATACATTTTTCCTCATGGGCGGCGATCTCTACTACGATCAGGACATGCTCTCGATCTACCGCTACGACATTGACACCGACACCGAACACCTCATCAACGGCGGCATCAACGGCTTCACTCCGTCCGACGGAAAGATCATCTACATCCGCCACAAGAAAAACGACGAATTCGAAATGGAATACCAGGTCTGCGAATACGATCCCGCGCAGGACAAGAGCTTTCTTCTCGGGAAGTTCTGCTGCAATCTCGAGGATCAGAACATCCGCAAGGACACATGGATCAATCTCGCCTACGACCGCCCGAACCGCATGCTGTACTATGCGCCAAGCACAGCGGGAGAAAACGCCCCGTTCGGAATCCGCGCCGCGAAGATTGACGGCGACAGCTATGTGCAGGTGCTTGCATTGACGGAATTCGAGCAGTACACGGATGAAATGACGTGCACCGGGGATCAGCTCGTCGTGCGCATCGGGAACAACCAGCTTCTCCTGTACGATATCCCGGACACCCCCATTGCCATCGGCAACGCATCCGTACCGCTCCGGTTCTGCATCTGCAATCCGGAGATTGATTCCGCCGACAACTACGAATCCGACATTTTCCGGCTTCTGGAGATGAACGGAATCATGGCGCGGTCCGAGGGTACCTACATCAACGGCGACCCGGACGAATACGCCTTCACGATGGCGAAAAAGCTCCTTGCCGGGGACACGGATTTCGATATCTTCGTCGTCACCACGGAAATGGCGGAGCTGTTCAAGGAAGGCTACTACGCAGACCTCGCGCTCTCTTCCTCCATCATGAAGCAGATGGACAAGACGCTTCCCGGCGTGAAGGAGCTGTGCACCATCGGCGATACCCTCTCGCTCGTCCCGACTTCACTGGAGCTCGGCATGCTCGTCGTCAGCGATTCCCGGATTCAGAGCGGCTACAAAGTCCCCTCCGTATTCGCAGATCTGGCGGATCTTGCGTCAACTGTCGTTCCTGCCGGCGAAAAAGACCGCTTCATCTCGGAGTTTCGCATTGTCAATTTCATTCTGCCGTGGTTTGAGCAGTTCATCGCCAACTTCATGGCGGACCGCGTCGACGACGAGACTGCACAGGCGGATCTTCTTGCCCTGTACGAAACCGGCGTCCGGCTGATGCGTCACGAAAACGTCGTTCTTGACAACAGCTATCAGTCGTACAAACCCGTGATTGACCCGCGCACGAGCATGTCGCACGTCGGTCGTGTGTCCGCGGATGAGAGCATGCTGCCCATTCTGCCGCTGACGGAAAACTACGCGCAGGCGGTATCGGGCATGTTCTACGCGATCAATCCTAACTCCCCGAACCGTGAGCTTGCCGAACTCTTCCTCGCGGGCGTCATGTACCGGCAGAGCGAGACCAACTCCCGCTGGTACACCGATTCCGTGGACGAAAATGAATACGACGAAGGCGAAAAACCTACACTTCCTCTGTACCGGGAACTGATCGGCAGCAGCGTGCGGTATTACAACGCGGATATCCGCATGCGCCTGTTTGACGACTTCAACGGCATTGATGCGGAAACCCGTACAGCCGAAGACGCCGCAGAGGAGCTGTTCCGCTATCTGAAAATGATGAAATACGAGTGATTTTCCGTCACATCGCACAAAATGAGCTCCCGGATCCCGTGGATTTTGTTGATTCAATCAACACATGCTTGACGTACGTAGCCTGTATATGGTATAATATTGGCAAACGATAACCGAACCCATGCCGCGAAGAGTATCCGTCAGCGTACTCGACCCCAGCGATTCTGAAGCACGAACAATCCCCGTAAAACCACCCAAAGGAGGCCCCATGAAACAGC
>JAFUQY010000385.1 GCA_017472105.1 Clostridia bacterium
CCGCGCCAGCATCTCACCGCCGTTCTAGAGCGTAAACGGAACCCTGACGGGCGCGAGATGGTATTCCTCCGCAAACATGTCCCATACAAACTCCGCGATGCCGTTCTCACCGGTCGTTGCGCACGTGAATCCCCCGCCGTCCCGGAGCACACGCCGCACCTCAGCGATCGCGCGGTCAAGATCCGGCACATGGTAGAGCATCATGTTGGCGATGACGAAATCGAAGCTCGCGTCGTCAAACGGAATCGCCTGAATGTCCGCCTGACGGAACTCCACGCCCGCCATCCCGGCAAGATTCGCCCGCGCCGTCTCCAGCATGCCGTCGGAGAAGTCGGTGAGGGTCAGCGATGCCCCGCGCGGGAGCGTCTTTCCCATCCACATCGCACCGTTTCCGCATCCGAGCTCGAGAATCCGGCAGCTCTCCGGGAAATCATACTGCGCATAAATCCAGTTCCCGAATCCCATCCGGTTCACGCTGTATTTTTCGTGAATCGAGATCCGCGCGGTCAGATTCGACGAGGTGGCGTACTGCTCGCGTACATGTTCAGTTTTGCGGATTGTTTCCATGGTTGCCTCCTGAAAGCAATGCTCTCGGTAATCTTCCGACAGTTGAATATCTCTGTCAGATACCGTATGTCTCCTTCGTAGGGACATAGCGTGCTATGTCCGTCAAATGATTCAAGCCGTACAGAATTGGTGACAGCATGTCATTCGTTTTGAATGACAAAATATACAACACCAAATTCCATGGCTGACACAGCACGCTGTGTCCCTACAAAGGTGATGACAATGATTTTTATCAAATACCGTTTAGCTTATACAATCACGTATCCGCTCATCTTCCCTTGAGCTCCGTCAGATACCGCGTCATCACCTCGTCGGCTTCGATAATCACGCCGCAGTACCGGTTTCCGTCAATGAAAACCAGCTCCAATGCCTCAGTGAGCCCCAGCGTCAGCGTGTAGTCGTAGAACACAAACCCGTCAGCGAGGTACTTCTCCCGCACAGCCTGACGCGTCACAGTCCCGTTCCCGCCGGATTTCGTCACCCGGTACACCGCCGCAAGATCGCCGAGCGACAGCATGCATTCCATCGCACCGGGACGGCTTCCCTGCCCCTTGATGACGATGAAATCGAGGTGCTCCGGCGGCATCCGGCTGATATCGAAGTCACCCGCAAACGCCGTCTCCATGCCGTTCTCACCGACATCGGAGCGCGGACGGATCAGGTAAACCATCGTCACCATCCGGTACCGCACCAGCACAAACACCGCCGCAATCACACAGAGAAACGCCGTAAACGTAAACGGAATCGGCATCACGGAAATTCCCCGAGCCTCACAGACAACGGGAATCCCGTAAGCAATCCCGCCGACAATCAGAAGAGCCGCAAAAATCCACGAAACCCGCGGATTCTTTTGAGTTGGTGTACACCGCATAATCTGCTCCCTTCGGGATAAAGAATAAAGATGAAAGAATAAATAAGAAAGTATAAATGGGGATAAGCCGTATGTAAACTCAGGATGCGCCGCAGGCTGAGTAGGTTCACACCTCATCCACCACCCACTTTCGGTGAAAGTGTGCGGTCCCCCTTCCCCGGCTGCGTTTGTGAAGTTGAGATTTTTCGCGACTGCACGGGGAAGGCTTGTTAAGGGTGGCGTCCCGGAGCATCGCCGGATGTGAATCTCAGTTTGCGCCGCAGGCTGAAATTTATGGGGCAAATCCCGTGACACTATCGCGACTGTCAGTGCCATATGCAATTTCATCTCGCCGCCGCAGGCTGAGTTTACCGCGGGAAATAAGCGTCCCGTACGATAAAGGAAGATCGCGTCACCTTAAAACTGCACGGGTATGCCCGCCGTCGGCGCGAGACCGGGGTTCCAAAGGGGCAGAGCCCTTTTGCGGCGGGTGATTCACAAGAGGGTGAGCCGCGGAACCCTCTTGTGCGCCCCACGCGCAGTGGTTACATATAAAATCGAAAAGCGGAGCTTTTCTACCTTCTTCCCCCAACGCCTTCCGCGCAGGACAAAATCCCTGCTCCGGTATTTTCAGCAAAATACCCCTAAAAAAGCGCATCCGTGCTGCCAAACCGACAACACGGATCAAATCACGTTACGCTTCTTCAGTTGTTTTAATAATCTGCTTGCCGTCATAGTAACCGCAGGACTTGCATACGCGGTGAGCAACATTGTATTCGCCGCAATGAGAGCACTTTACCATGCCGGGCATTTCGAGCTTCCAGACGTTGGAACGTCTCTTGTCACGTCTCGCC
>JAFUQY010000386.1 GCA_017472105.1 Clostridia bacterium
AACTGATTTCCGCCGAGCTGTTCCTCTTCGAAGATCTTGCCGATGGTTCTGAGCATCATGGATTTTTCTTCCTCGAGCTTTGCAATGCGTTCTGCAAGGAGCTTCTGCTTCTGGGTGTAAGCTGCAATCTGAGCGGTTTCCTTGCGGACATTGAGTGTCTTGTGGTAGATGTCGCGGAGAGTTTCGGACAGATCGTGGAGGTGTCCGGTTTCAACCGCTGCGATATCAATGTCATCGGACAGCTCCTTTGCACCGATGCTGTCAAGGGTATCGAGGATTCCTCCGAGCAGGTTCTGGAAATCGACGGATCCGGCATCTGCGGGGATTTCCGGAATCTCGCCGAAGTCGGGGATAGCGGCGTCCCCATCGGCTTCTCTGCGCTGTTTTTCCATTTCCATGCGTGCCTTTGTCGCCGCGATATTGGCTTCTTCCTGCACCTTTGCCATTTCCAGGCGCTGTTTTTCCGTTTCCTCGCTTGTCTTTGTGATATGCGCCGAGAGGTCTTCGAGCATCTTCTGCACAGCGGGATCGATTTCTTCGGTGTTTTCGGGAATTCCGGTGGTGTTGTTGATTTCGGGAATATATTCGTTATTGTTGATTTCGTTGTTGAACATGGACTGTACCTCCGTATGATGTTGTATATCGGCGGTACGCGGTACGTGGTCTGCGGGTTCTGCCGGACTGCTGTTCCAATCCGCATTGTCGTATAAAATAATAGAATCCGGTACAAAGTCCGGATCATCGTGATTCACAGAACCCAGCCACTGCGCCCGCCCTTTTCTGACAAGACCTTTCGCCCGTTTCGGGTAGGTCGCTTCCAGCTCGTTTCCATGAACATCGAATACGCGAATGCTATCGCTTCCGTTTTTTGTAATGGGTGTCATCCCCTTTCGATGATATTCAGTTGATACCTGCGGTGCGCATCGTTTTTTGTTATGGGTGTCATCCCCTCACCGGGTACAAAAACAGTATAGCACAATTCCGTTCCCCTGTCAAGCCGCAGAAAAAATTTTCACCAAATTTATTCTTTCTTATTTATTCTTTATTCTTTCTTATTTTAGCAGACAAATTCCCGGGCAAAACAAAAATCCCCACGGATCGCTCCAATGGGGATTTGTCTGCGCCTTAGTATTGGTTGTACGCTTCAACGTCAAGACCCTGTAAAACACGGGAGGTGTCGTTGATGATCTTGTTGATGAGGTCGTTGGTGGTGTAGAATTCGCCGATATCGTTGACGACTACGAAGATCTTGCCGGTGGTCGTGGTGTCCGTGGAGGCTTCGTAATGCTTGTAGAAGCGGAACTCGTAGGAGGTGCCGTCGGTCTTTTCGTAGGTCATGGTCAGGATGCGCTTGTCCTCGTTGTGGGTCAGATCTGCGATATCCTCTTCGGACATGCGGGCGTATTCCTGATTGGTGATGTTCAGCATGGTCTTGTAGTATTCGCGGAAGTTGCGGACGTCTTCATTGGGAATGAAGGTGCCGGACTTCACTTCGGTTACTTCAAGTGTGGGAGTGTTCTCACCCGTGGTGCCGTGCTTGAGCTGATAGTCAACGTCGATGCCGCTGCCGTTCAGGGTAATGCGGGTGATGTCAACGATGTTTTCATAGAACGGCGTCGGGAAGATCCAGTCGAACTTGTCGTATTCCAGCCAGCCGAGCATGTCCTTGGAGACCTTGCACACCAGCTCGTAGCCGTAGAGGTTGGAGACTGCGTTGTAGGTGCCGTCCGCCTGCTGTTCGGAGACGAAGAGGACAAATTCGTAATCTTCAAAGACATAGTCGATCATGTACGCGGGTTCTGCAAGACCGAATTCTTCAAGCTGCTCTTCCGTGGGCTGGAATGCGAGGATGGAGTCGCCCTGAAGGGTCATGAAGTTGTACAGGATCTCGTAGTAAAGATTGTCGTTGACCTGATACTTGGTGTTCTCGTCCTGACGGGGATAGGTCATGTCGACTTCCACGATGGAGTTGGGGTCAGCCATCTGGTCCTCGGGGATGCGCTCGATGTGAACGAACAGCTCCTCGCCGTGCCATACGGTGAATTCATCCACGAAGAAGTAGTTGTTCTGGGACATGCCCGCGGTCAGGATGGGAGAGATGAGCTCGTGGTCGGGCTTGAGAATGGTGTCCGCAAGGGTGGGACCCATGAAGTAGATGGCGTTCTTGTTGGAGTAGCCCTTGGAGGCATCGGGTTCGTAGTAGACGTAGTAGCCGCCCTCGGTGATAGCAAGGTCACCCACCTGAACGGTGAAGTCCTCGCCGGAGGTGGAGGTTACGGTCCACGATGCCTGCGGGGTGTCAAGTCCGAATTCGGAAAGCTGTTCCGCGGTCGCGTCAACGGCAACGCGCATCATGACGGTGGGCGTACCGGTGGTGACGACGAGGGAAGAGAACAGCTCCTGATCGAACTGCAGACCGACGAAGCCCTTGAGCTGGAAGGTGTCGGACGCGTCACGGTAGATGGTGTATCCGCCGTGCTCGTTTTCAACCTTGATCTGCTGGATGGAAGCACGGTCGAGCGGCTCGAAGATGTAGAAGGTTTCCACGAGGTCGTTGTACTTTGCTTCCCATTCGAGCAGTTCCTTGGGAGCGACGTTTTCCTCGACCTCAGCGGTCAGGGGACGGATCACTGCGAAATACAGGATCAGCAGAACCAGAAATGCCGCGCCCATGACGTAAAAGAGTTTTTTCTGTTTCTTAATCATGAATGCTTTCTCCTGGTGATGACGATCAGACCGCAGAGCCCGAAGATGGCGGGAAGCACAACGGTCATGGCAACGGTCCAGTTGTTTGCCTGTGCGGTGGTGACGGTGATTTCGTCGGTATCGAAGGGTTTGCGTTCCAGAACGGCAAGAACACGTTCACGGCCGACTGCCTTCATGGATGCCGCCATAATGTCCTCGTTCGCGTAGGCGTTGGACTGGAGATATTCGGTTGCCGCGAAGGTGGGAGAACCTGCCGCGATGACGTAGGAATAGTAGTATTCGTTGTCAACGATGCGGGTTTCGCGGGAGATGGTCATGAGGTTGTAGGAACCGGTGCCCTCAGCCTGACCGCTTACCATGTATTCGGAGGTCGGATAGGACTTGAGGACGGGAGAAACTTCGCGGGAGCCTGCGAGAGAGCCGCCTTCTTCCCAGAGAATCTCGATCGGGGACGCCTTGTAGATGATGGTCTTCGGAGGCGTTGCCAGTTCGTTCAGATCGGAGTAAATGGAGCCGCCGAGGGTTTCCGCCTGATACTGCGCGATGACTGCGTAGCCGTCCACGGACATGGCGTTGTCCTTGTCGCGGATCATGGTGTTCGGCGTGTATGCGATGCCCCATTCTTCGAGGAATCCGTTGAGGTTTCTCAGGTTTTCAACATTTGCCGCATCCGAGAAGACGAGCAGACAGCCGTAGTCGTCAAGGAAACGGTCGATCTTTTCGATTTCGTTGAAGGATGCGTCTTCCGCTTCGTCGCCGACAAAGTCGTAAACGGGGTTGAAGATGCAGAGTACGCGGCAGTCTTCGTCGATTTCGTCCTTGGTCAGGTCGGCAACGGTGACTTCAAAGCCGTTTTCAACGAACAGTTCCGCAAGAGCGGTAGCGCCGCCGATGTCCTCACCGTGCTGGGTGGTGAAGGTGATCTTGGGCGTGTCGGTCTGGGTAACCTGCATGATACCGGAAATCAGACGCTTTTCACCGTTGTATGCCCATACAGTGGAGAGGTCGGAGGTATCGTTGAAGGAGAAGAATGCTTCTGCCGCGAAGACACGGACTTCACCGCCGGATACGAGAACCACGGAGTCGGTGTCAATGTCGGTCGCCGCTGTGGTGTAGAATTCGCGGAAGAAATTGGGGTTCTTCAGTACGCTTACGCAGTCAACGTGAACGTTCTTGAATTCGTCCTGAAGCTGGAGCGCGGTGGTGTAAACATAACGGGTGGATGCGTAGTCGGAGTCGTTCATGAGAACGTCCGGTTCGCTTGCGAAGTAGATGTAGACTTCTTCGGTGATGTCGGACATCAGTTCCTTCGCTTCATCGGAAAGGGTGAACACCTGCTGCTCGGTCATGTCAATGTACCACATGTACTTGTTGGCGAGCGCGGTGAAGATGACGTTGAAGATGATTACAATGGCGATGAACGCGATGGTGAATGCGGTCGCCACGGAGCCGTACTTGAATTTTCTGGACTGAGTGTACTTGGTGTAGTTCATAATCTGCGGCCTCCTTCTTTACGCGTATCTTCTTCTCTCGTAGATACGGACGGAGAGGAACAGGAACACAGCCGTGATGGAGAGATAGTAAACAGTTGCCGCGATATCAAAGATACCGTAGGTGAAGTTGATGTAACGGGAGTAAACGGAAATCCAGTTCAGAACCGCACGGACGACGTACGCGTCGATGAGGCTGTTGAACATGCCGGCTGCGGCGAATACGAGAAGGATTGCCATGGTGCCGACACATGCGGTTACGATGCTTTCGGTGAGAGTCGATACGAAAATGCCCACGGCGATGAAGCACATGCCGATGAGGAGCATCGCGATCAGACAGCCGAACGCCTTTGCCACGTTGGGAAGGGTGTCACCGCTGTACAGGAACAGGGGCAGGTAGTAGAGACAGCTGATGAGAACGGTGCCCGCAAACATCGTGAACGCGGCAAGGAATTTCGCCATAATCATGGATGTGATGGATACGGGAGAGGTCAGCAGAAGCTGTTCGGTGCGGGTGCGGCGTTCTTCGGAGAAGCTGCGCATGGTGAGCAGGGGAACGATGACGATGTAGCCGAAAATCATGATCTGGAAGTAGCCGGATACATCGGAAGTCTGCGACTGAAGTGTGGAGATGGCGAACATGAAGCCGGACACCGCGAGGAATACCGCGAGGAACGCATATCCCAGAGGCGTGGTGAAGTAGCTCCGCATCTCCTTTTTGTAAATTGCGAACATGTTGTTTCAGAGCTCCTTTATTTGCTTGCTTTGTCCATGATCCGGATGAAGACTTCTTCCAGATTCATGCCCACGGCCTCAAGACCGATGAGAGGGTAATTTTTGTCGCTGAGCGCGTAGAAGAGGGGCTTGCGGATGTCCACACCCTTTTCCGCTTCGAGCGCGTAGGTGTAGCTGTCAAGTTCACGCTCACCCGTCAGTTCCGCGGAAATCACGCCGGGAATGGACTTGAGCACGGTCATGACTTCTCTCTGCGGACCGCATACCTTTACGTTGTAGCGGCGGTTTTCTTCCACTACCTGCGTGATGGATTCGGTCTTTTCGTCAGCGATGATCTTGCCTTCGTTGATGATGATGATCCGGTCGCATACGGACTGGACTTCGGAGAGAATGTGCGTCGAGAGAATGACGGTGTGGCTCTTGCCGAGGTTTCGGATCAGGTTGCGGATCTCGATGATCTGCTTGGGGTCAAGACCTACGGTGGGTTCGTCGAAGATGATGACCGGGGGATTGCCCACGAGCGCCTGCGCAATGCCGACACGCTGACGGTAACCCTTGGAGAGGTTCTTGATGAGACGGTTCTGTACGTCGTCGATCTTGGTCACCTGACGTACCTCTGCGAGATGCTTTGCGCGGTTGAGCTTGCAGCCCTTGATTTCGTAGACGAAGTTCAGGTATTCGTTTACGGTCATGTCCACGTAAAGCGGCGGCTGCTCGGGAAGGAATCCGATGAGCTTCTTCGCTTCGTCGGGGTTCTCGAGAATGTCGATGCCGCCCACCTTCGCTTCCCCGGAGGTGGATGAGAGATATCCCGTCAGGATGTTCATGGTCGTGGATTTGCCCGCACCGTTGGGACCGAGAAACCCTACGATTTCACCCTTGGATACCCGGAAGCTGATGTCGTCCACGGCGAATTTTGTGCCGTAGTTTTTCACAAGGTTGTTTATCTGGATCATTGATGCTTTGCTTTCCTCCAATCTGCGGAAATATTCAGATAGTTAGCATTTATTATATCACGAAATTATAAATAAAGCATGAACAACACAGGGTTTTACGTGATTTTTGTGTGATAAGATATTGAAGAAATTGAAACAGAATGCTGTCATATGATATTTTGCCGCGATTTGACGACGGGCGATTCATGAATCGCCCCTACAAAGGGAGAGGCGAATTTCCAATAATCTCCCAAACTCCACGGCGCGCGTGAGCCCGGATAAAAAACGATTTCATTTACTATATCAATTGATCCCTCCACGGCGCGCGCGAGCCCGGATCAAAAACGAGTTCGTTTACTATATCAATTGATCGCTCCACGGCGCGGGCAGATAGGGTTGGTGGTCCCTAGCTGCCCCAGAACGATTTTCATAGAATTTGGTACGCACCGGTCGGCTATGCACCCTAAGTCACAATCCGCAATTGTCCCCGTAGACCGCTGTATAATCACCCAAAACCGCACGCTGTCCAAAAAAGAACCCCTCTACGGAATCATGTAAACCATAATACCCGTAGAGGGATGCACCTAGTCAGTATAAAAGTTTTTGCGGAGCTTTTTTCAAAAAGCGACCCGCATCTCCTACCTCAACGCGCTGCACAAATCAGAACTCCACAGCCCCTTCAAAGATGCTGTCGTCCACTTCAGCGAGGGAGAAGATCGTGGACGGAGCGGGATCGCGTTTCATCCACATGCCGTCGGTGAAGTCGGGGATTGCAACGGAGGCGGAGCCTATGGAGATGGATTCTTCGGAGAGGATGCCCACTGCCATGAGAGTAGCGGAGTCGTAGACGTCGATCGGCGTCTGGATCTTGCGGCGGACTGCATCAAGGAATGCACGCATAACGAGCCAGTCCATGCCGCCGTGACCGCCGGAGTATTCGGTTGCCTTCGTCTTTTTCCAGAGCGGATGCTCGAATTCTTCCCAGTATTCGCTCATCGGCTGCCACGATTCACCGGAAGAGCGTCCTTCGATGTGGAGCGCGCGCAGGTCTTCCATCCAGATACCCTTTGTGCCCTGTACGCGTCCGCCGCGGGAGTAGGGTCTCGGAGAGCTTGTGTCGTGCGTCAGAACGATCGTCTCGCCGTTTGCACAGCGGATTGTCGTCGTGATGATGTCGCCCAGCTTGAAATCCGCGTCCGCGTAGGGATGTCCGTCCGGGAAACGGTCGCGCAGATACTTGTTCAGCCCGCGGGACTTCGTCGCCATTGCGTTCAGCGACATGAGGCGGTTGCCGCGGTTGATGTCAAGATAGGTCATGATCGGACCCAGCTCGTGTGTCGGATACAGCTCCGCGTTCCGGTGAAGGTAGTGCCATGCGCGTTCGTGATCGCGTGCGAAACCGTTTGCAACCGAGCGCAGGTCGTGCTGATAACCGCCCTGACAGTGCAGAACTTCGCCGAACAGACCCTTCTTTATCATGTTCAGCACGGTCATTTCCTCACGTCCGTAGCAGCAGTTTTCCATGAGCATGCACGGGACGCCCGTCTCTTCGTAGGTGCGCACCAGATCCCAGCACTGCTGAATCGACTGCGCGGGACCGACTTCGAATGCTGCGTATTTGCCCTTCTTCATTGCTGCGATTGCGATTTTTACGTGGTCGTTCCAGTAGGTGGTAATCATCGTCGCTTCACTGCCGTCGTCGAGGGCAATGACTTCGCGCCAGTCCGTGGAGGCGAAAACGTCGTGACCGTATTTGTCCTCGCACATTTTTCTGCCGCGTTCCATGCGGTCTTCGTGCTTGTCGCAGACGGCGGTGATTTCCACGTCTTCCATTTTCAGAAGCTCGCCGAGCCACCATGTTCCGCGTCCGCCGAGTCCGATGATGGACATTTTGATGGGGTTCATGTGGGGTCCTCCTTAGTAGGGATTTTATTTTTGTTTGTTTGGCTTACAGCCGGTTTGTATTGCGTTAATTGTTAGGATTTATGGTAGAAAAGCTCCGCTTTTCAATTTGGATTTGTACGCCTGCGCGGCGGGCGCGAGAACCCTCCGTTGCCGGGCTCTCGATTCGGCAACCAG
>JAFUQY010000045.1 GCA_017472105.1 Clostridia bacterium
CCTCACCGTAGCAAACGGACATGTCATCCATCAGGATGGTAAGCTCAGTCGGCTCGATCGTGAGGGTGTCCGTGAAGTACCTGCCGTCGGTGACTTCGATATTGGAGCTGGAAGTCAGGGACGCGCGTACCGCATAGTCGCCTGCATCGGTCGGCATCGCGGTTGTCCATGCGTCATCAACCTTGTACTCAACCGTGATGACTGCGGTGGAATCCTGCGGTGCGATATCGGTAACCACATCGGAGGACTGTCCGCGGGTCTGGGTGAGATTGCCGAGCGCGATGGTGTAATCCTTCGCCTTGTTCACGGTGAGGGTACCGGGCTCGAAGGTGATGGTGTAATTGCGTGCCGTCAGACCGGATCCGGTGATTGCGTATTCGCCGGCGTTGTCATACTGCGCGTAATCACATGCGTAGGTCATCGTGCCGTCCAGTACGGATTCGTCTTCGTAGTAGTCGTGTGCAGGGAAGGAAACAAATCCGTCGTAAGTGCAGGAGAATGCGAGTTCTGCGGGATCGTCGCCGTAGAAGAGTTCCGCATCAGCGACCGTTACGGTCAGGGAAGCGGGCGTTACGATGAGCGTGTAGGAGTCGATCTTTTCTACGTAAGAAGTGTATTCGCCGGTCTTACTGTCGTAGGAAACGTACTTTTCGTAATGAACGGAAATCTGAGTTTCGCCGACACCCCTGATGATGACTTCGCCGTCTTTTTCAACAGTTGCGACTTCTTCGTCACTGCTGCTGAAGATGTAGCCGGGTTCGTCATCAATATCACCGTCATCGTACGGTCGATAGTACGGAGTGTAGTAGAAGCTGTAAACTGCGCCGTAGACGTAGGTAAGTTTCTTTACATTATTGGGGAAGAGACCTTCATAGAAGCCTGCATCCGGTTCTTCCGCAAAGGGGATGATGTCTTCACGGGTTTCGCCGCAGCGCTGACAGGTGAAGAGCATGATACCCTCTTCCGTCAGCGTCGGGTACTTGGTGCATACGCCGTCGTCCCAGTCGTGACCGAGCATGGGTGTAACCGTTACCTCTTCCTTGCCGCAGAGCGAACAGGTTGTGGTGGAGGTGCCGTCTTCGGTGCAGGTGGGCTCGATGACAACGGGATCGGACCACTGATGCTCAAGCGCGGGAAGGATTTCTTCCTCGGTTGTGCCGCATCTGAGACAGGTACGGATCTTCTTGCCCTCGACTTCACATGCCGCCGCGGGGCTTTCCACCCATTCCGTCCAGTTGTGGCCGAGTGCGGGGAGATCGTCTGTCTCGGTCAGCGTGCATCTTGCACAGGTACGGGTTCTGTGACCTGCTTCTTCACAGGTCGGTGCGGGATCGTAAGTCCATTCCGGCCAGTCGTGACCGAGCGCGTCAATGGTTTCGATGACGGATCCGTCGCATCTGTCACAGTTCTTTTCGCGGGAACCTTTTTCGGTACAGGTGGGTTCCTGCGTGATCTCCCATTCGGACCAGTTGTGACCGAGCGCGGGGACATCTTCGGTGATTGTGTCGTCGCATCTGGAGCATACGCCCGTGCCGTGACCGCCGTTTTCGCAGTCGGGTTCGGTGTCATACGTCCAGACGTAGTCATGTCCGAGCGGAGAGAGCGTGATGGAGCCGGTGGTGGCGTCACATCTTGTGCAGTGGAAGGATGCGGAGCCTTCTTCGGTACAGGTTGCGGCCTTGTCCACGGTGCGGATGGGTTCGAAATCGTGACCGAGCGCGGGGATGGTTTCGGTCTTTACGATGGTGCAGTGCGAGCAGGTGAGCGTTCTTTCGCCGTCTTCGGTACAGGTGGGTTCCTTGGTTTCTGTTATCTCAAATACGCAGGGATCCAGACTGTCGACAAGCTCGATCGTGGTCGGGATTTCGGTCGTGCTGCCCTTGCCGGTTACGGTGAAGAAGCTCTTAAGCATGTACTCGATCGCATCCAGCTCAATACCGGTGCCGAACGTGATTTCGAACATACCGGAGAGGTATTCGCCGGGTGTGAATTCGGTGTCGGAGATGGTGTAGCCGTGTGCGAACGTGCCGCTCAGCTCGGGACCGCCTTCCACTTCGGGGATGTACTCAAAGTCGGATTCGGTCAGATTGTACTCTTCAACGAACTTGCCGCCGAGCACGTTGAGGGAGACGTCATACAGGGTCTTGGACGATACGTTATCGAGGCGGTACAGCATGCGGTAGGTTTCACCGGCAGTCGCATATTTTTCCGCGGTGATGGTGAGATGCATCGCGTCGCCTGCGAGAACGGTGATGGGAGTCTTGGTCGTGAAGCCGACAGCGATGTCTTCGGAAATGCCGCCGCCGACTCTTGTACCGTTGACGATACCGTTGATGTAGTATTCGCCCTTTTCGTCACCGACGAGGTACCAGATGTGATTGCTCGAGGATTTGGGTGCGATGCTGCCGAGATCGGCATTGGTGCTCTGCTGACCGACTTCATCCGTCATGACAGCGAGGGAAACGCCGTCGGGCAGATCAATCACGGCTTCGCAGTCCTCGATGGTTTCGAAGGTGGAGGTGTTGGACGCGACGAGCTCAACCTTGAACATTTCCTTCAGCCATGCAACCTCGGAGTAAACGATGAGGAATACATCCTTTGCAACGGGCTGAACGGTGATGCCGTTGTAGTGTACGGGCTCGCCGGAGATGACTTCGTTGCCCGCGCAGTAGTAGGTGTAGCCGGTCGGCATGAACTGGAGAACCGCGGTACACTCGTAGATCTGGCGGTTTTCGTCAGCGGAAACGTCAACACCTGCCTGAATTGCTTCTTCGCGGGTGATTTCGGTAACGGTGGTGGATACCTGAAGAATGGATTCGGTGCTGAGACCGATGGTGAACGCGCGGTTTTCGCCGGTGATTTCCACGGTGAGGGTGCGGAGCTCGTAGCCGTTTTTGTAAACCTGAACGGTGTAGAAGCCGTCCTCAAGTTCCATGGTAATCACGCCGGAGGTGCCGGTGGTGCGCTTTCTGTCGACGGAACCGTCCTCGTTGAAGACGTAAACCATCGCGCCGTTGAGCGGAGCCGTATCGTCGGAGGTGGAGTCAACCACGGTGAACGTTGCGGTGAGGTTTTCCTCATCTTCGTCTTCGGCAAGCGCGGAGAAGGTGATGGAGCAGTCGGAGCAGTAGGTTTCAATTGCGGAGCCTGTGTAGCCGTTTACCGTGAAGCCGGATGCATTGTAGCGGAAGGAGTAGTAGCCGGGTGTTGCTTCACGTGCATAAACGGTTGCGGAGGTCAGGCTGTCGCAGTAAGTGAAGTTATACTGTCCGAGAGTTGTTACACTTTCGGGAATGGTAACGGATTCGAGCAGGCTGGTATAGTAGAAAGCATAGCTCTTGATTTCCGTTACGGTATCGGGAATTTCATAGGAGGTAAGTGCGGAATCTGCCGGGTAAGTGTAGAGGATTGTCTTGCCCTTGTCATAGAACACGCCGTCTTCACTGGAATATGCGGTATTGTCAGCGTCAACGACAATGCTTTCCAGCGCAGTGCAGTAACGGAACGCATTATCCGCGATAGTGGCTGCACTTGCGGGAATGCGTACGTATGTTATGTTGTTGCAGTTGCTGAATGCACTGCTGCCGATGGTTGTAAGGGTGTCGGGCAAATCAAGCTCCGTGAAAACATACATTCTGTTGAATGCGCCGGTTCCGATGGAGACAAGATTTGCGGGAATGTTGAACTCAGTTACTTCGTCACAGTAATAGAACGCATAGTTTCCGATGGCGGTAATGCTGTCTGCGAGAGTAACGGAGGTCAGATTGGTTTCATAGTAGTAGAAAGCATAATCGCCGATGGATGTGATGCCTTCTTCTACTGCAATGGACTGAACCTTGGACTTATACTCATACCACGGAGCACCGGAAGCAGAGGTGAAATTCGTCATAGCTCCTTCTCCGGAGATGACGAGAAGTCCGTTGTCATCCAGAATCCATGTCAGATTATCACCGCAGGTACCTTCGGCAACGGTGTTTGCGGTATCCGTTTCGCCGTCGAAGTACTGAACGATACAGCCGAGTTCCTTTGCGTAAATCTCAGCGGTCGAACCGTCGTGAACGGTGATTGTTACAGTAGAAGGACTGCTGAGATAGAAGGAATTGGTGACAAATTCTGCATCCATGGAATAAATCGTGATGTTTTTCAGATAATCGCCGTAGCGGATTGCCTGCACTCCGACAGTTTTCAGGGATGCGGGAAGCGTCAGGGAAGTCAGCTTGCTTACATCACTGAACGCACTTCCGGAGAGTGTCGTTACAGTAGAAGGAACAACATACTCAGTATCCGTCTTTGCACGGGGATACAGAATCAGTGTGGTTTTGTCAGCGTTGAACAGAACACCGTATTCACTGCAATAAGCGGTATTGCCGTCTTCAACGATGATCTCAGTCAGCATGGAGATGCCGTTAAACGCATTGGTACCGATGAAGGTTACGGATGCCGGGATTGTGATGGAGGTGAGTTTGTAACAACTTGTGAACGAATAATTTCCGATGGTGGTTAGATTTGCGGAAAGGGTCAACGAAGCAAGTTTGTTGTTTTCCCGGAAAGCATAATCCCCAATGCTTGTCACGCTGTCCGCGATGGAAACGGATTCTGAACTATAACAATCGGCGAACGCATACTTACCGATGTGGGTAACACCGTCTGCTACTTCAATGGACTTCACTTTGCTGCTTCGGTAGCTGTACCACGGCACACTGGACGAGCTGCTGTAATCATCCATTGCACCGGTGCCGCTGATGCGGAGCAGACCGTCGTCGTACAGCTCCCACTTCACGGTTTCGTCAGTGTTGCAGAAGCCTTCGTACATCACGTCAGCTGTGTCGGTTTCACCGTCGAATACCTTGAAGGTGTAGCCTTTTTCCTTGGCATAATATTCCGTGGTGGAAGCGTTATGCGCGGTGACGGTGATCTTGCTGGTGGAACAGTTGATGGACAAGGAGCCACTGTACACTGCATCCGTGGAGTGAACGATGATGTCCGTCAGCATATCGCCGTAGTAGACTGCATTGTTTTCCACGGTTTCCAGTGCGTCCGGAAGTGTGATGGACTGGAGATACTTCGTGTAGTAGAATGCATATTTGCCGACAGTGGTGACGGTTTCCGGAGCGGTGTATGCCGTATCCTTTTTTGCCTTGGGATACGCAATCAGCTTGGCGATATCCTTGTCATAGAGAACGCCGTCAACGGACGCGTATGCGGTGTTTCCTTCATTAATATTAATAGCGGTGAGGGAATCGCATTCATAGAATACATACGTGCCGATGGAGGTGACGGATGCGGGAATGTCGATGCTTGTGAGAGCGCCGCATTCATAGAACGCATAGTCGGAAATCGTCTCCAGCGTGGAGGGCAGGGTAATGGAGGAAATCGCGGAGAGATAACCGAAGGTGTACTGACCGATTGCGGTGATGCCTTCGCCGATGACGACGGACTTCACGTCAAGCCGGTAGTCGTAGTACCACGGATTGGAGGAATAGCCGCTGTAATCCGGGATTGTGCCGGTACCGGAGATCGTGAGCACACCGGTGTCGCTCAGTGCCCATGTGATTTCCGTGCCGAGCTTGCCGGTAGCCACATCGTTCGGGAGGTCTTCTTCGCCTTCGAATACCTGGAACGTGATGCCGTGATCCTTGGCGTAGAATTCCGCATCGGAGCCGTCATGCGCGGTGATTACGAAACCGGACGCGTTGTCGTAAATCGCGTAGTTCATAATTTCGGTCTCTTCCGCGTGGATGATGACGGAGCTGAGATTGTAGCAGGAGCGGACTGCATAAGAGTTGATCTTGGTGACGGACGAGGGAATCGTCAGAGAAACAAGATTGCTGCACTGGTAAACTGCACGTTCCGCGATGGTGGTAATGCCGTCGGGAATGGTGTATTCGGTCATGGAATGCTTGCGCGGAACCAGATAAAGCACAGTGCCGCCGTAGAGAATACCGTTTTCGCTGTACAGATTCGGGTTGGATGCATCAACGGTGATGGTTTCGAGGCTGGAAAGATTGCCGAATGAGTACTGTGCGAAGGATTCCAGCTTGGAACCGATGGTGATGGATTTGAGCGAAGTACCGTAATAAAGTGCGTAGTCTTCCAGCGAAACCAGTCCGTCGGGAAGCACGATTTCGGTCAGACCGTCGTTGTCGTACAGACCGCGGTAACCGATGGTTGTGATGGAATCCGCGAGGGAAACGGAAGTACAGTAGTCGAGGTTGGCAAGTGCATAGTTACCGATACGGGTAACACCGTCTTCGACAACGATGGACTTGATCTTGTTTCTGTAACTGCTGTACCACGGCGTTTCGGAGGTGTCGGTATAGTCCGTCATGTCGCCCGTGCCGGAGATCACGAGTCTGCCGTCATCCCACAGAGTCCATGTGACGCTCTCGCCGCAGCCGCCGGATACAATCGCATTGGGATTGTCAACGCCGCCGATGGGATTGAACGTGTAGCCGTATTCCTTGGCGTAGAATTCCGCAGTCGAGCCGTCGTGAGCGGTGATTGTGAAGCCATTCGCAGAACCGGAGACGGAATTCTCGCCGAAGACAGCGTCCGTGGAGTAGATCGTGACGTCTGTGAGAGACCAATTGGAGATGATTGCAGTTTCTTCGATTGTTTTGACCGATGCGGGAATCACGAGGGAGGTCAGCGAATCGTTGTCATAGACAGCGTGTGACTTGATTGTGACGACCGTTTCGGGAATGGAGTAGGCACTGTCCGTCTTTGTGCACAGATAGATATACAGAACAGTCTTGTCCGCGCTGTACAGAACGTTGTTTTCTGCACAGAATGCAGTATTGCCGTCCGCAACGGTCATAGTTGTCAGCGAATTGCACATTCGGAAAGCATTGATGCCGATGGAAGTCACATTTGCAGGAATCTCAATGGAGGTCAGCTTTCGGCAACCGTCAAATGCGGAATAGCCGATGGTGGTAAGGGAGTCGGGAAGTGTGAGTTCCGTGAGTGCATCACAATACGCAAACGCAAATTCGCCGAGGGTGGTCAGATTTGCGGGAAGCGTCACTTCTGCAAGCTCATATGCATAACAGAACGCGTAGTCGCCGATGGAAGTAACGGAATCCGCAATGGTGACGGAGGCTGCAACACGTGCATCGTAGAATGCGTAGTCACCCACGGAGGTCACGCCGTCTTCGATGACGATGGACCTGATGGTCGAGCGGGAGTAGGAAATCCACGGAACATTGGTGTCCGAGGTGTAGTCCGTCATGGCGCCCGTACCGGAAATTGTCAGCACACCGGCGTCATTGAGAGCCCATGTGACGGACTCGCCGCAGTCGCCTTCTGCAATGTTGTTCGGTTTGTCCCCGTCCATGACGTCAACGGTGACATTGGAGAGGGACTTCGCGTAGAATTCCGCAGGGGTACCGTCGTAAACGTGGATGGTCAGGCCGGAGTAGTTGTTGAGCGCATTGGAAGCAAATGCCGCTTCGCGTGCGTAGATGTATATGTCGGTCAGATTGTAAAGCGCCGTGAAAGCATACTCGCCGACGGAGGTCACGCTTTCGGGAATGTTCAGCTTTTCGAATGCATCCTCACAGGTGTGGAACGCATAGGGTTTGATTTCGGTGACGCTGGCGGGAATCGTGTATTCGGTCACTTCCCCTTCTGCACCGAAGTAGAAGTACAGTACGGTTCTGTCGGCACTGAGAAGCGTGCAGCCGTCCATGACAAATGCGGTATTCGCGGAATTGAGCGTCAGGGTCATGTTGTAGCAGTTCTGGAATACATTGGTGCCGATGGAGGTGACGGATGCGGGAATTTCGAAGGCTTCCAGTGAATTGCAGTAGCGGAATGCCTGATTGCCGATGGAGGTCAGCGTGGACGGAAGGGTGACGCCGGTCAGGTTACTGCACTGGTAGAATGCACATGCGCCGATGGAGGTCACGCCTTCGCCGAGTTCAACCGTCTGGATGGCAGTTCTGTACTCGTACCACGGAGAACCGGAGCTGGAATAACCGGGCATGGTACCCGTACCGGTAATGCTGAGTCTGCCGTCGTCGGTGAGCGTCCATGTCAGATTGCCGGTTGTGCCGGAGTCAAGGGTGTTGACCGTGTCGCCGTCGATGATGAAGTAGGGAATACTGTTGGACTTGACATAGACTTCCGCCGCCGTGCCGTCATAGCAGTGAACGGTGTAGCCCTGATAAGCACTGAAAGCATTGTATCCGAATTCCTCAGCCGATGCGGGTACAACGATGGTTTTCAGATTATGGGCGGACCTGAATGCACCTTCGTCAATACAGGTAACGGTGGACGGAACGGTGAATTCGGTATATTCCGCGCTTCCGGGATAGATATACAGAACCGTCTTGTCCTTGTTGTAGAGGACGCCGTAGTCATCGGAGGAGAAGAGGGTATTGTCTTCGCTCACGATGAGGCGTTCCATGCCCGAGAAGTCGGTGTAGGAGTCGATCACGGACGCACTTGCGGGAATGGTGAGTGTGCGGATGCCGGAGCTGGAGAAGACGCCGCTGCCGATGGTCGTAATGCCCTCGGGAATCACATAAGCAGTATTGGGACGTCCTGCGGGATATACGATCAGCTCGGTCATATCGGCGTTGAACAGAATGCCGGAATCGCTGGTAAATGCGGTATTGCCGGCTTCGAGGTAAATACCGATGAGATCGTAGCAGTAGGAGAAGGCTCTTTCGCCGATCGAAGTCACTGCGGCAGGAAGCGTTACCGTTACTAAAGATTCGCATCTGTAAAAACCGTACGTTCCGATTGCGGTCAGCGTGGAGGGCAGGGAAACATTGGTGAGAAGCCGCAGATTATCGAAGCAGTAATTGCCGATGCCGGTGATGCCTTCGCCGAGAGTGGCGGTGCGGATGCGGTATCGGAGCAGTCCGTTTTCATACCACGGGTAGGTCCGGTTGTAGCTGGTGAGAGCACCGATATCGCCGTCGCCGGTGAGAGCAAGCTCCGCGTTGTCATAGAGCACCCATGTGATGTTGTCGTAGGTATCCTGAGCGTAGATGTTGAGCGTGTCTTCGCCTTCGGTCACGAAGAAGCTGTAACCGTGCGCCTTGACGAAGATTTCCGCCTCAGAACCGTCATCACCGTAGAACACGACGGTATTGTTGTACAAATAGATCGCGTCTTCCGGGATCACGGTCACACTCGCGGGAATGGTCACGGTGGCGAGGTGGTACATGTCGGATGCGAAGTATTCCGCAAGCGTCGTGATGCCGTCCTCGATGACGAGATTCTTCACGTAGCGCATGAGATCATACCAGGGTGCTGAGTCGTAAGAATCAAATTCCGCCATTGCGCCCGTACCGGAAAGCACCAGTTTTGCACTGTCGTAGAGCGTCCACGTGATGTTGTCACCGTGCGTACCGCTGGCGTAGACAACTTCGGTATTCTCGCCGTCGGTGCATACAAAAGCAATGTCCTGTATGCTTGCGTAAAGCTCGGCGATGGATCCGTTGGGCGCATGAATGACGAGAGAATCGGCGGGATAAACCGCATTTTCCGCCATTGCGGTCAGACTTGCGGGAACGGTGACGGATTCCAGATTCCGGCAGTACCAGAACATCCTGTCGGAAATTTCCGTGATGCCGTCGCCGATATTGACGATGCGGATCGCGTCTTCGTATTCGCCGAGAACGCCGTCCGGGTCTTCGATCACGCCGCTGCCGGTCAGGGTCAGCGTGCCGAGGGAGTCAAGAGTCCACGAAACCGTATCGGTCAGATTCCCCTGGGCAATCACGGCTGCGGTGTAGATGCCGGTGGATACGAATGTGATATCGTACTTCTGGGCATAGAGATCGACACGGGAACCGGTCAGACCGTGAAGCGTGAAAACCTGGTTCACAGAGAATGCGTAATCCTCGAGAATCGGGCTGCCTTCGATGTGGATATCGGTCAGGCTTTCACAGCGGAAAACTGCCTCGGAGCGGATCGTGCTGACGGAGGACGGGAAGGTCAGGGTCGTCAGCGCGGGAACCTCGTAGAATGCGCCGGAAGAGATCGTTTCCACCGTGTTTGCCACCGTGTACGCCGCCGCAGTTTTCGCCGCGGGATAGAGCATCAGATTGCTCTTGTGGTAGTCATACAGGACACCGTCGGCGGAGGAATAGCTCTCGTTTGCGGCATCCACGTTGACTGCGGTCAGGGCGGGGCAGGCATTGATGGCAGAATCCCCGATCAGGCTGACGCTTGCCGGAACGTTGAGTTCGGTCAGTGTCTGCACGCCCTGAAGCGCGTAGTTTTCCACAGTCTCAACGGTCGAGGGAATGGTGTAGCTCGTTCCTGCCTTCATCGCGGGATAGTGCAGGAGGGTATCCATTGCCTTCGAGCAGAGAACGCCGTCGACGGAGGCATAGACCTGGTTGTCCGCATGAACGGTGACGGCGGTCAGATTCGTGCATCCGATGAACGGATGATACCCGAGCTCGACGACTGCGGCAGGAACAGTGATGGTGGTCAGATAACCGTTTTCGGTGAATGCACTGCTGCGGAGCTGGGTGACGGTATCCGGAATTGCGAATGCGGCGGCCGTCTTCTGGCAAGGATAGAACATGAGAAGGGTCATATTCCTGTCATACAGGACACCGTCCGCGGAACAGAATGCCTTGCTGCCGGATGCAACGGTGACGGATGCGAGATTACCGTAGGTCGGCAGGGCATATTCGGGAATGCTGAGCACACTCGCGGGAATGGTCAGCGAAGTCAGCTGGGAAGCATCCGCGAGAGCGCCTTCGCCGATTTCGGTGACAGTGGACGGAATCACATAGGTCTCAGCGTCCAGACTGCCCGGATAGTACACAAGCATGTACATTTCCTTGTCGAACAGAACATTGTCCTGTGCAGTGTACGCGAGGTTGCCTTCCTCCACCGTGATGGTGCTCAGATTGTAGAGGCGTTCGAGCACACGTACGGGAAGGTAGGTGATATCCTTGCCGATGACAAGATTGTAAATCCTGGAACGGAAGGAGGTGTACCACGGATACTGGGAATAATTGTTGTATTCGGGAAGAGCACCTTCACCGGAGATGGTGAGCGTGTTGTTCTCGTAGGACCATGTCAGCCCGTCGCCGAAGGTACCGGAGCCGGTATCGCTGTCGGACATGAGCATGGCAGTGTCTGCGCCGCGTTCACGGAGTTCTGCATTCTCCGCGTACAGGGCGCGCTTTGCAATGACTTCCTCCTCGGTGAGAACATCGCGGACGGGAGCTTCCGGTGGCTCTTCCGTTTCTGCGGTTTCATCGGGAAGGTCTGCGGGAAGTTCTGCCGGAGCAGCTTCGCTGAGCAGTTCCGCACCGTCTTCCGCGTGGGAAGAAACGGGCAGGGAAACGAGCATCGAAGCGGCCAGCAGCAAACTGAGCAAGCGTTTCATAGTAAAACCTCTGCTGATGATGGTATTGAAGTCAAAATTACTTCAAATTATATTATAGCACAAGCAGGGAGATTCTGTCAATGGAGACAGGCATTGTTAATGCGGGAATATTACGGAAATGTGAAGAAGGGGATGGAAAACGTATTCGATGTCATTTTTGTCATACACCGTCCGTCAACAAGCCCAACGTTAACCTTTGTCATTCAGAGGGCGAAAATCACTTGCGGCAAAAGCTATACATCTCGCCCGAAGAATCTGCGCATGTCCTATTCGGCTCGAAACATGTCTGTGGTGTTCTTCACTATTCAGGTACAGGGTACTCACGAACGATTTTACGGGTGTTTTGCATAAATATTATGTCTTCAAGCTGTACATTATCACAAAGTGAGTGCCCTTCAGCCGAACAGGTATGACAACCACGGACATATGCCGATCTTTGCAGGACGTGCACAGATTCTTCGGGCTCGAAGTGCGTTTTTTGTTTACAAGTGATTTTCGCCCTCTGAATGACAAAGGGTGACGTATGCTGGGCTGACAACAGGAATGGCTTAAGAGTATAGCGGCAAAATCCGATGAGAAACCCGTCATCCGGTGTTTTTTTCACGGGGACTTGCAATGGCGGCGCGGCTGTGTTATAATGGAGAAAAATCCATACACAGGAGCATGACACATGAACAGAATGACAAGACGCGAACTGGAAATCACCGACAGAGAGGAAATCCGCGCGCTTCTCGACAAGGCGATGATTCTGCACCTCGGACTCGTGGACGGGGATGAAGCATACGTGGTTCCGATGAACTACGGCTACACGATGGATGAGGACGGACGGCTGGAGCTGTACCTCCACGGCGCACCGCAGGGACACAAGATCGATCTGATGCGCGCGAATCCGAAGGTATTTTTCGAGATGGAATGCGACGTTGAGCAGTTCGAAGGCGACGTGGCATGCCGCTACGGTACCGCGTATCACTCCCTCATGGGACGCGGCAGAGCAGTGATCCTCGAAGATCCGGCGGAAAAAATGGAGACGCTTTCCCGCTTCATGAAGACCCAGACCGGCAAGGACTTCGAATTCAACGAAAAGCTCGTCAAGGTCGTGTCCGTCATCCGCATCGACGTCACCGAATACACCGCAAAACGCCGCCCCATGCCGAAGGGACGCGCCTGAACAGAGAATTCTCCCGTTTGACCGCGGGAGTTTTTTCATGTCCGGACAACAAAAAAAGCGGCATCCAGCACAGGACCCGCAACACTACTATTATACCACATCTCCGAAGGAGCTGTAAATACTTTTGGCACAAATTCTCAAAATTCGTTCGGATAACCAAAACATTGTTGTAATCTTTAGCTGAATTATCAATTGAAATCCGGAAAAACCTGTGCTATAATATAGACACAACAGAAAGAGAGGAATACTCCGATGTACAACTAACGTACAGGGCTTTCACCGAAGGCGAGTAACTATAATCAATCGTTTTGATCGGATTGCCGGGATAAACAACGCACAGCGTTTTTACATAGATTATAGAACCTGAGAGTTTGCCGTAAATGTGATATAAGATCCGCTCGGCAATGAGTGAAGACCTTCAAACCCGATAAGCCCGGTGACAGACCATCGCCCGTGCATTCATCAGATCGATCCGAACCTCAGGCAGTTCTCCTTAAAGAACGAAGATCAAAGAAGTGTTCCGTGAGAAGACCGGACAAACGCACAGGCAGATAAAAGAAAGAGAGGATTAAAAAGATGTTAGATATCAAGAATCACGAGTGACCCTTGGCTGTGTTCTGTGAAGAAAGATCGCAGTCAGGGGTCACTTTAATTTTTTGCCTTCCCACGCCCGGAGAGGGGCTTTTTTGTTTTTTGGGCGGAGAAAATCGTACAGATTATGACGCATACGGGCGAAAATCCTCCCTGCTTTTTGTCGATTTGTGCCCCGGAGGTTGACTTTTGAGCCCCGGTGTGATATACTTAACGGACTGAACAATATTCAATATACATTTTGAGGAGAGTTTTCATGGATCAGAAAAAGAATTCCAGGTTCTCCGGCAGATGGGGCTTCATCCTCTCCGCCGTGGGATCTGCGGTCGGAATGGCGAATGTCTGGGGATTCCCGGCGAAAATGGGTGCAAACGGCGGAGCTGCGTTCCTCGTTGCCTACCTGTTCTTCATCGCACTTTTCAGCGTTGTCGGTCTTTCCGCCGAATATGCAGTCGGACGCCGCGCCCGCACAGGTACCCTCGGTTCCTACCGGAATGCATGGGCGACACGCGGTGAAAAAATGGGAACGGCAGGCGGCATTCTCGGATGGCTCCCGCTGGCAGGTTCTCTCTGCATCGCGCTCGGTTATGCCTGCATCATCGCGTACGTTCTCAAGGCATTCTGGAGCTCGATCACGGGTGAGGTCATGCATGTTGACACCGGCGCATGGTTCGAAGGCTTCTCGTCCACACCGTATTCCGTCGTCGGATTCCACATCATCGTGGTTCTCGTCACCATCGCAACGCTCCTGCTCGGTGCAAAGTCCATCGAAAAGTCCAACAAGATCATGATGCCCGTGTTCTTCATCATTTTCGTGGTGCTTGCAGTCCGCGTTGCCTTCCTTCCCGGTGCGATTGAGGGCTACAAGTTCATGTTCACACCCGACTGGTCGAAGCTCGCGGATCCCATGGTCTGGATTTGGGCGATGGGACAGGCGTTCTTCTCGCTCTCCGTCACCGGCAGCGGCATGATCGTCTACGGCGCGTACCTCGATGACGGGGAAGACGTCGTTCACGTGGCAACCCGTACCGCAGTTTTCGATACCATCGCCGCACTGGTTGCCGCATGTGTCATCATTCCCGCATGCTTCGCGTACGGACTTGATGTGGGCGCCGGACCGTCCCTCCTGTTCGTAACGCTCCCGAGAATTTTGCAGGACATCCCGTTCGGTCAGGTGTTCGCCGTCATCCTCTACGTCGCCATGATTTTCGCGGGCGTCAGCTCCCTGCAAAACATGTTCGAAGCGGTCGGCGAATCCCTTCAGAACAAGTTCCCGAAGCTCAGCCGCGCGGCAGTTCTCGTCATTCTCTGCGTGCTCTGTCTCGGCATCGGCGTGAACATGGAACCCATCGCGAAGTGGGGCCCGTGGATGGACATCGTTTCCATTTACATCATCCCGATCGGCGCGACCCTCGGTGCTCTCTCCTGGTTCTGGATCATGAAGCGCGATGACCTCATGGTGGAAATCAACAAGGGCACAACCAAGCCCCACGGCAAGCTCTGGTATTACGCCGGCCGGTATCTCTACGTAGGCTGCGCGCTCATCCTCTGCTGCGTCGCACTGTGCATGCAGATTGCGTTCTGATTTTTAAAACCAAATCCCCGATGTGTATCGGTTCGCCGGTATTCACGGGGATTTTCTGATTTCATGCCGCGATTGACAAAAGAAATATCATATGGTATAATTTTATACACATTGGAATGGAGGTGACACCGCATGCTCAAGATGAAAGTGACGCATAACACGCTCGGAACGGGAATTGTCACGGAGAAGAACGGAAAATACATCACTGTGAAATTCACGGAAAAATCAGCCGTATTTGTATATCCCGATGCGTTCGGAGAACATATCAGAGCGGTTGATCCGGTTTTGCAGGCGAATATTCTCAACGAACTTGCGCTGCTGAGATCCGCGGATGAGGAACGGCAGAAGCAGGAAAAGATGCTGAAAAAAGCAGAAGAAGACCGCATCCGAACCGAAAAAATGAACGTCCTGCTCGACGAACTGAACGCGCTTGTGGGACTGGAGCAGGTCAAGAACGACGTGCGGAGCCTGCTGAACTTTATCAGAATCTGTCAGCTTCGGACGGAGCGCGGCATGAAGGTTCCGACGATTTCCTATCACCTCGTATTCACCGGAAATCCCGGAACCGGCAAAACCACCGTCGCGCGGATTGTGGCGGAGCTGTATCACCTGATGGGCATTCTTCCCACGGGACAGCTCGTCGAGATTGACCGGAGCGGACTTGTCGCGGGATACCTCGGACAGACGGCGATCAAAACGCAGAAGGTGATACAGGAAGCACTCGGCGGCGTTCTGTTCATCGACGAAGCCTATTCACTGGCGAATGACAGGAACGACAGCTACGGCAAGGAGGCAATTGAGACAATTCTCAAAGCCATGGAAGATCACCGGGATGAGCTGGTCGTTATCGTCGCCGGTTATGACGGGCTGATGCACAGATTCATCGACTCCAATCCCGGTCTGCGCTCACGGTTCAGCAAGTATTTCCATTTCCCGGACTACACAAGCGATGAACTGCTTCGGATATTTGAGAAGTTCTGCGAAAACAACGGCTATGTCCCGGATACGAATGCCGCTGAGATACTGAAAGAAAAGCTCGACGGAATGCTGGAAAACCGTGATGAGCATTTCGGAAACGCAAGAGCGGTGCGCAATCTGTTCGAAGCCGCCATCGGATATCAGGCTGACCGTCTCGCCGGAGAAGAGGAGATCACCGATCGGGCATTGACCGAACTGACTGCCGCGGATATCCGTCACTGTTAAAACCTCAAAAATGGCAGCTTCGTCCCCGCCGGGATTGAACTGTCATTTTTTTCGTTCCCGGACTTGCCCGCGCCGCGGATGTGTGCTATAATATTACAAAATCACATCCATCGGAGGAACAGATGAAAACGGGACTTGTGCTGGAAGGCGGCGGAATGCGCGGGATTTACACCGCAGGCGTGCTGGATGTATTCATGGAGATGGGATTCTCCTTCGACGGCGTCATCGGCGTGTCCGCGGGTGCCATTCACGGCTGCTCGTATCTCTCGAACCAGAAGGGCAGAAGCATCCGCTACTACAAAAAATACTGCAAAAATCCGCGTTTCATGAGCTTGCGGAGCTGGTTGAAGACCGGAAACGTCGTCGAAGCGGAATTCTGCTACCATGAGCTGCCCGACAAGCTCGACATCTACGACCACGATGCGTTCAGAAACTGCGGCACGCCGTTCTACACCGTATGCAGCAATGTCGAAACCGGGATGCCGGAGTACATGCGGGTTATGGACATGCGCGCACAGATCGACTGCCTGAGAGCGTCCGCGTCCCTGCCGTATTTCTCGCAGCTTGTCGAAATCAACGGGAAGAAGTACCTCGACGGCGGATGCACCGACAGCATTCCCGTGGACGCATTCCGGAACATGGGGTATGCGCGCAATGTCGTTGTCCTCACCCGCGACGCGTCGTACCGCAAAAAGCCCGAGATGCGCGCGCTGGCGGGACTGTTCTACAAAAAATACCCGGCATTTAAGGAAGCACTCCTCCGGCGGCACGAGGAATACAACAGAACCGTCGCGCACGTCGCGGAGCTGGAAAAATCCGGTGAGGTGTTCGTCATCCGCCCCGGAATCCCGCTTGAGATCGGACGGATGGAAAACGACCCCGGAATCATACAGAAAACCTACGACATCGGCAGATCGGACGCACAGACCCACGCAGACGCACTCCGCCGGTGGATGGAGGAATCGAAAATTTAAAGAAAAGTATGCACGCAGACCGGAAAATCCGTAGGGGTCGACGTCCCGGGACAACAGCCGAATGCGGATTCTGTCTGCTGAAATAAAACCATCGGAATACTTCAACACATAACATACACAGAAGGAAAAAATCATGCTTATCGACATGCACGCACACACCTCCGGGATCAGCACATGCTGCCGGATACCCGCGCCCGAGGTCATCAGAGCCGCACTTGACGCGGGACTGGACGGAATCGTTCTCACCAATCACTACCAGCGCTCCTACGTGAAGGACGGGGACGCCGCCGCTTTCGCAAAACGGTACACCGATGAATACGAATACACGAAGAAATGCGGGGACGAGCTTGGATGCCGCGTGATCTACGGGATGGAGGTCACCATGGAGAAGCACGGCGGCGCGCATATTCTCGTCTACGGGCTTGATCCGGAATTCACCGTGGAAAATCCGACGCTCTACGACATGACCATGGAGGAGCTGTACACGCTGGTGAAATCCCGCGGCGGCATGCTCGTTCAGGCACATCCGTTCCGGCGCGGCAGGAATATGCTTCAGGATCTTGCGTACCTCGACGGCGTGGAAGCGAACAGCCATCCGCTCTACGACGCAACGCACGTCGAAAAGCTGACGAAAATCGCGCAGGAAGGCGACAAAATCCTCACCTCCGGCGGCGACTATCATGCGGATACCCCGAGACCTCACTGCGGTGCGTATCTCCCGGACGAGATCGCCGACACAAAACAGCTCTGCGCGTTCCTGATGAATACCGCCACGATCGATATCGAGTATCAGGAGCCCGGCGAATCCGTCAGTCACCGCACGACTTATGTAAGAAATCCCGGCTGAAGTGAATAAAATCCCCCGTATTCCGTAAAAATTCTGCGGAAATACGGGGATTTTTATGTTTTTCGGAAAATTCCTCAAATATTGACAGAAATAACGCAACTTTTCGCGCAGTTCGCAGGAATTTAGTATTGATCCAAATAAATTTTATCCAAAAAGGAGCAATACTATGGAAAACAAAACCTACGGCTACATCCGCGTATCGACACGGGATCAGAATGAAGAGAGACAGATCCGGGCAATGGAAGAGTTCGGCGTGGAGGCGAAAAACATGATTACGGACAAGCAGTCCGGCAAGGATTTCCAGCGTCCGGGATATCGGAAACTGCTCCGCAGGCTCAGACCCGGTGACATTCTCGTCATCAAGAGCATTGACCGGCTCGGGCGGAATTACGACGAAATCCTTGAGCAGTGGCGGATTCTGACGAAGGAGAAGGACGTCGACATCGTGGTACTGGACATGCCCCTTCTCGACACACGGCGCGGACGGGATCTCACAGGAACCCTCATCGCCGACATCGTCCTCCAGCTTCTCTCCTACGTCGCACAGACCGAGCGGGAGTTCATCCGGCAGCGTCAGATGGAGGGAATCGCGGCGGCAAAGGAAAAGGGCATCAGATTCGGACGCAAGCCCCAGCCGAAGCCCGACAACTACGAGGCGGTGAAGGCGGCGTGGATCGCGGGTCAGATTTCCGGACGGCACGCGGCTCAGAAGCTCGGCGTATCGCACACCTGTTTCCAGAAATGGATGAACGCAGAAGGACTCGTCTCGCCCCGTCAGCGCGGAAAGAAGGAGGAGGAATAAGAAGTCCCCGGCAAATTGCACGATTTTTCTTGACAAACCGCGGCGTGCTCTGTATAATGGAATTCATAAAACCATATCAGAAATGAAAGGAACAGTTTGGTAAATCTACATATGTTTGTCACTCTGCATACTCCGAAAATCACCGCTCCTGCCGAAAACAGCGTCGTTCTCACACCGGAAAACGGCGGGCTGAACGTGACCCTCATGCCGTCCGGCGTTCCCGTGAAGGATTTCAGCCTGACGTGGGAGTTTGACACCGCAGCCTACACCACCGTCCTCAACGAAACGTGGGGCGTGGCACTGGGCAACCTCGGCTGGAAGAAACGCGAGGAAGTGAAGCGCTCCGAATGGTACTTCGTCCTCTCCGACGGCGAAAAATCCGCATGCTTCGGCGTGAAGACCGGGTGCAATTCCTTCTGTCAGTGGCAGATTGAGGACGGCCGGATCACGCTGATTGTTGACGTAAAAAACGGCGGCGAAGGCATTGAGCTGACCGAACCGCTCGACTGCTGTACCGTTGTCTCCATGGAAAGCGAGAACGGCGAGAGCGTATATCGGACCTGCCGCCGCTTCTGCCGGATCATGTGCGACAAGCCGAATCTCCCGAAAACGCCCGTCTACGGCTTCAATACATGGTACTACACCTATGGAAACATCACCCGCGCATCGGTCATGAAGGACGCGGAGCTGTGCGGAATTCTCGGGTCCGGCGTTATAAAGGGTGCACCGAAGCCGTACATGGTCATTGACGACGGCTGGACATCCACGCGGATTCCCGATGAATTCAACGGCGGCCCCTTCTTCCCGAGCGACGACTTCGGCAACATGCGGATCGTGGCAGAGGACATCGCGGCAAAGGGCTGTACTCCCGGCATCTGGATCCGCGCGCTGTATGTGCGTGACGAGCTGTGCCCGGAGATTCCCGAATCCTGCTATTCCCAGAATCAGCAGTACGTCGCGGGCAAACCCGGCAAAATTCTCGACCCGACGACCGAGGGCGCGCAGGAATACATCCGGAACCTCGTTTCCGGTCTTGCGAATGCCGGCTACGGGCTCATCAAGCACGACTTCACCTGTCCCGACTACATGGGCAACCGGTTCCTCTCGCCCGACCTGACCGTATCCGGTTGGAGACCGCACGATACCACCAAAACCAACGCGCAGATTCTCAAGGATCTGTACACCCTCGTGCAGAAATCCGCAGGAGATGCCGTCGTGATCGGATGCAACACCTACAACCACCTCGCCGCCGGAATCCACCAGATCCAGAGAAGCGGATGCGATACCAGCGGCAGAAGATGGAGCACGACCCGCGCGATGGGCGTCAACTGCCTGACCTACCGCCAGTGCCAGAACGGAACCTTCTTTGAAACCGACGCGGACTGCGCATGCTTCACCGAACACGTCCCGACGGATAAGAATCTTCTCTTTGCCGACGCGATTTCCCGGTGCAATTCCGCACTGTTCGTCTCCGCGGCGCCGGATATTCTCAAGCCGGACGACATCGACCGCCTGACGGAAATCTTCCGCCGCGCATCCATTGCGAAAAACGACGCCGAACCCGCCGACTGGATGGAAAATCCCGTTCCCGCAAAGTTCCTGCATGAGGGATACACCGTCGAGTATGACTGGTCGGATCCGGAATAAGAAAAACGAGGTGCATCATGGGTACATTGTATTACAACAGCAGAGTCTGGTCAGCCGAGCCCGCCGGATACAGACTCCACCGCATCCCCGGGATGATCGTCACGGCAAAAGGAACAATCCTCATTTACAACGAAGCACGCCGGGACATGAGCGACTGGGCACGGATGGACATTTTTCTCCAGCGCTCGACGGACGGCGGCAGAACCTTCGGTGAGAGAATCTACCTCGCACGCGGGACGGAGCAGTATCACACCGTGAACAACCCCGTCATGGCGCAGGACAAAAACGGACGCATCCATTTCCTGCACTGCGAGGACTACTCCGTTGCCGGCGGACGGGTGCTGTACCGCTTCAGCGATGACGACGGCGTGACATGGTCCGATCCGCGCGATATCACCGCATCCACCCTCCCGGAATACCGCAACGCATTCGCACTCGGCCCGGGTCACGGCACATGCACGAAGGACGGCACCCTGCTGTTCCCGATCTGGATGGTGCCGAAAGCATACGAACGTGAGCTGCACGACCACGGTCCGTCGGTCATCAGCGTATTGTACTCGAAGGACTGCGGCGCGACGTGGCAGATGGGCGACATTATGCGGGGATCTCCCGATGCACCGACGCCCAACGAAACCACAGTTGCCGAAACCTCGGACGGACGGGTGTATCTCAACGCGAGAATAGGCGCGAAATACCGTGCATCCGCATGGAGTGACAACGGATTATGCCATTACACCACCCTCACGGGAGATCACGCGCTTACCGACCC
>JAFUQY010000387.1 GCA_017472105.1 Clostridia bacterium
ACGGCTGAATAGGGGAGTGCAAAGATTCCTCGGACAAGAACTGAAGCTATAGTTTCAAGAGATAAGTCCTCGGAATGACAATGTTGGGCTGAAAGGTAGAGATATCTCTCGGAATGACAATGTGAAGCCGAAAGGCATAGAAATCTGTCTGTTTTTCGGATTTACTCATTTTTTCTTAAGTTGACTGCATTGCCTCGAAGAGGGAGGAAAATGTCGTTTGTTTTACCGATACGGCAGATTCATTTTTAATTATATTATTATGACGTTTAAACAAAAATTTATCGGCGACCGCGCGTTTTACCGTACCCTGTTTGTGCTGGTTCTGCCGCTTATTATCCAGCAGGGGATCACCAATTTCGTCAGTCTTCTCGACAACCTCATGGTCGGCGGACTCGGAACCCATCCGATGAGCGGCGTTTCCATCGTCAACCAGATCATTTTCGTCTTCAACCTCACCATTTTCGGCGGGCTTTCCGGCGCGTCGATCTTCGGGACGCAGTTCTTCGGCGTCGGCGACTGGAAGGGGATGCGCGACACGTTCCGCTTCAAGATGCTCTTCTCGATCATCGTGTCGGTTCTCGCCATTGTCATTTTTTCCCTGTTTGCCGAACCGCTTCTCATGATCTTCCTCGAAAATGAGACGAACACCGCCGAGGACATCGCGCGGACGCTCGAAGCGGCAAAACGCTACTTCGCCATCGCGCTGTGGGGACTGGTTCCCTTTGCCATCGTGCAGGTGTATGCCGGAACGCTCCGCGAAACCGGCGAGACGGTCACGCCCATGGTCGGCGGGGTCATCGCCATTTTCGTCAACCTGACGTTCAATTACCTCCTGATTTACGGGAAGTTCGGCTTTCCGGAAATGGGTGTGGCGGGTGCCGCGCTTGCAACGGTCATGTCGCGCTTTGTAGAGCTGTTTTATGTGGTGTTCCTCACCCACAGGCGGCATGAAAAATTCCGGTTTATCGAAGGTGCGTACCGCAGCGCACGGATTCCGGCGGCACTGGTGAAGAAAATTGCCGTCACCGGAACGCCGCTGATGCTGAACGAAGTCCTCTGGTCGCTCGGTCAGACGTTCATCAACAGCAACTACGCCTCCCGCGGGATCGTCGTGATCGCCGCGACCAACATTTCCGGTACGGCGTGGAACCTGTTCTGCGTCATCATGTTTGCGATGGGGACGGCAGTGTCCATCCTCGTCGGGCAGAAGCTCGGTGCGGGCGACACGAAGGGTGCGGTCGATGTGGACAACAAGCTGTTATTCTTTACGTTTGTCTCGCACATTCTGATCGGGCTGATTATCATTCTTGCCGCGCCGTTCATTCCTCAGATGTACAACGTCGAAGAGGAAGTGCGCGCGCTGGCATCGAAATGCCTGATGGTGATGGGCGGATCGCTGCCGATCCACGCGCTGATCCACTGCATCTACTTCACGGTGCGTTCGGGCGGCAAAACGGTTATCACGTTCCTGTTCGACTGTGTGTACACCTGGGTCGTCCCGGCGATGCTGTCGATGGCACTCTGCCGGTTCACGTCCCTGCCGATCATCACGATCTACCTGATTGTGCAGTTTTCGGATGTCATCAAGCTGTTCATCGGCATCCCGATGGTTCGATCCGGCTTCTGGACAAAGTGCGTGATTGAGGATGTGAAGGAGAAGTAAACAACGTGAGTTCGATGGATATCTGCATCAACAACTTCACCCGTAGGGAGCGGTGCCCTCGCCATGTGTGTTGAATACGGTAAACAATCTGTGAACAAGTCAAACGCTACCCTTGCACCCAACGCTGTCATTCCGAGGACTTATCTCTGGAAATTACAGCTACAGTTCCTGTCCGAGGAATCTTTGCACTCCTCTGTGTCAGCCGTAAAGGATGTCCGTGGTATTCTCTCCTATTCAGCTACAGAGGTTCAACTTTGTCATAACGTATAATCTGCTGTTTTTTGATTTGTGCAAACGGTTCGTTATGGACGTTCGTAAACCTCTGAAGTCGAAATTTCAACACAACCACGGACAACTACTACGGCTGACACAGGAGAGTGCGAAGATTCCTCAGGCAGGACGTGCAGTTTGAATTTACAGTGAGTTTCGCCTTCGGAATGACAGAAGGGGAGCGTTTGTCTGCTTACTTTATGAATGAATTG
>JAFUQY010000046.1 GCA_017472105.1 Clostridia bacterium
GACGAGCTTCTTCGACGACCGCGGTCAGCGATTTGTGATTTTCGCGTCCACCCTTCTCGCGCTCTGCATCGACATGACCGGCGGCTTCACGATCCAGTACTGGTCGCTTCTCACCATCCCGATCATCGCCGCCTACAACGGAAAGCCGGGCCGGTACCGGATGAAGCATTTCTTTTATGTGTTCTATCCCCTGCATCTCGTGGTGCTGTACGGGATTGACATGATTCTGTGACGGATCCGTTCGTTTGCTTTGGTTCGGACAGTCGGGAACGCCGGTTCCTGCGATGAATCGGACGGCATTGTTCTGTCCGCTGATTTCCATTCTGCATTACAAAAGGAGCACCTTATGCGTGACATCATCTTATTCGACCTCGACGGCACACTCACCGATCCGGCGCTGGGGATTACCAATTCGATCCTGCATGCGCTATCAAAAATGGGACGGGAGCTGCCCTCGCGCGAATCCCTGTACCGCTTCATCGGGCCGCCGCTGGTTCCCGCGTTTCAGGAATTTCTCGGCATGACGGAGGAGGAGGCACAGCGCGCGCTCGTTCTGTACCGGGAGTATTTCTCGGTGACGGGACTGTTTGAGAACACCGTGTACGGCGGCATCGCGGATGCACTGGAGAAGCTGAAACATGCCGGATGCACGCTCGTTCTCGCGACATCGAAGCCGGAGCAGTTCGCGGTGCGGATTCTCGGGCACTTTGATCTCGCGCGGTATTTCACCCTGATCTGCGGCGCGTCCATGGACGAAAAGCGGAACACCAAGGACGCCGTGATCGGCTACGCGCTGGAAAAACTCGGTCAGCCGGACAAATCCCGCGTCATCATGGTGGGTGACCGGCATCACGACGTGGAAGGTGCGGCGAAGTTCGGCATTCCGACCGTCGGTGTACTCTGGGGCTACGGCTCGCGGGATGAGCTCACGGATGCAGGTGCGGCATGGCTTGCGGCAGACGTGGGCGAGATGGTGCGTGGGCTGATGAGATGAGAAAAGGAGACTGACGAAAAATCAGTCCCCTTTTGTTTTTCAGTCGTAGCGGAGCATCTGGATCATGTGTGTGCCGTCCAGATCTTCCGTTTCGTCCTTTTCCAGAACTCTGCGGTCAAATTCGTGGAAGTTATTTCTGTTGTAGAATTCAATCAGTCCGGGCTTGTCCTCACATTCGAGATACACAATTTTCCCGCCGATGATATTCTGAGCCATATGTACACTGTCAAGCGCAAGTCCAAGTATTTCGTCCCCGGTAATCAGCTTGTTGTAATCGTTTGTGTAATTCTTGCCGAGCTGTGCGATGAGCGGCGCGGAAATGCAGAGTGATTTCGTCTCCGGAATGAAGATGCCGAATTTTTTCAGACGATCCCACACGTTCCGGCTGACATTGGCGCGCTTGATTACAAAGAACTTACTGGCGATGGTAAAATACCCGACGAGCACCGTTTCGTTCCGGTACGATGTGTAAATCAGATTGGTTCTGGCAAGTGACTGCTGTGAAAACACAACCGCTTTATACCGCAGAAAATTCTCGATATCCCTGTTCAGTGGGCACGAAAACTGTAAAAGATGTTCCCTGACCCAGTCCTCACCCTTCGCTTCCGTCAGAGCAGTCAGCGGAATAACCTTATATCCCGAGCTCATATCAGCCCTCGAACATCTTACGGATGGTTTCGGGATCGGTCACAAGATCTACACGTTTACGCATCTGTTTCGGAGCAGCCTTTGAACTTTTTTCGGCTTTTTCAATCGCCCGTGCAAGACGGCTGCCGGCACTGTTGGATCTGACCGTAACGTTTTTCAGAATACTTTTGGTTGCCATTCAAAGTCCTCCCTGTCATACTATTGGAATACAATCCTACACTTTATATTATATGCAAAAAATCCGGCTTGTCAATACTTTTTTATCAAAACCAAACATCCCCAATTCTTACGGAATGTTCCGCAGGAATCGGGGATTTTGTGTTCTGTTTCCGTTTTACGCCTCAAAAATTCTTACAGCCGCGCCGTCAAATCCGGTTTTCACGGGCTTGCCGTAGGTATTCGCCATGCTCGGGGTCACATCCACCTCAACGGTGTTCTCGCCGTCGTGCAGAAGCGCCGTGATATCGCACTCGTACGGCTTGAACAGGAGGCGCGCGGCACTCTCTCCGTTGACCTTCACGTCGGCGATATCGTGGATGGCTTCAAACGTGAGCTTCGCAAACCGTCCTTCGGCGGGATGGTAGTCAAACGTCATTCTGCCGTCAGCAAGGGATGCGATCTCCGTCAGGCGCGGCGCCGGCTTTTCTTCGCCGATCGTCGGGAGTGCGCCCATGTTCATGCCGATGACGACTGCGGAATGCGCGTGAACGGTGACGGGATAGGCAAAACCGCCGTCCGCCAGCAGTGCTTCCATCGGCTCGGTCTTTCCGGTGAAGGGATCGAATCGCTCCGCCGCACCGCTCAGATCGGTGATGACGCGTCCGGTGATGGTGTCGTTTCCTTCGTTGATGAGCAGGAAGAAGGGCGTGCCGCTCTTTGTGATGTGCGTGAAGCGGAGATTGCCGCCGGTCTCACCCTCGAAATACGTGGTTTTTCTGCCGTTTTTATTCATATATCCCGCAAAATCGGAGCCGCGGTACATTTTGCCGCCCGCTGTGATGAACGCGCCGATTTTCTTCACGATCGAGGAATTGAGCCGCAGTCTGCCGTCGATGAGGATGGTATCGTAAATATAGCGGTCCATGCGGATGGTGTCCCCTTCAACGGCTGCCTTGTTCATGAGGTCGTCAAGGGAGAGGTAGTTGAACGTCCATCCCTGCTGATACAGCTCCCTGACAGGCGTGTAGGGCATATATTCGGGCGAGCAGAGTACGGCGCAGTGCGGGTTGTTGGTTCCGCTGGCATTGAGCCACGACATGCGCCGGATGTAGGCGGAAATCTGCTTGTAGTCCTTCCACCAGATGTTGTTCGGGCCGACATCCGGGGGTCTTTCGTTCGACTGGACGGGTGTTCTGACGGAGTAGTAGAAGGCATGCGGGATAATCATATTGCATCCGCGCGCGAAGAGGAAGTTGAGGTAGAACATCATGTCGTCGGGCGTGAAGTTCCACGGATTGCCGCTCTCGCCGCAGACGCCGAAGACTTCGTTGGAGTTGCGGGAGCGTCCGTTGTGGCGTGCGAAGTCGGATGCGCATTTTGCCATGACGGAATCGGGCGAGGTCAGCTCGGTACCGGGTTCCACCATGCGCCAAACGAGGTCCTGCCCGGGGATATCGAAGTATTCCATGGTATCGCAGTCACGGCTTTCAGCGGGATGACCCATGAGCGCGACGTTGTTCGCCTTGCACCACTTGGAGAGCGGCGCGTAGAATGCCTGATTCAGCCGTGCGCGGAGAGCCTTCTGGTGGCAGTATTCGGCTTCGCGGCGGAGTTTTTTGTCCTTCGGCTCGAACAGGAGTGCTGTCAGCATGGCAAAATCGCCGCCGGCGTCCATGAATTCTTCCATCATATTATATGACCAGATGATGCCGCCGTTCATTTTCTGACAGCGTCCGGTCATGGAGGGCTCATCGGTGAAGAAGCCGACGATGGTCTGCCCGAAGAACTCGGCGAGCCGTGCGCGGTATTTTTCGTGGGTATTTTTGATGAACACCTCGGTTGCGGCGGGGTTGAGGAGGTCTGCGGCTTTGGGGGCGCTGGGCTGATTGTCGTCCTCATCGGGAGAGAGCCCGCGGATGGTGCCGTTCGTATAGCCGAGGATGAGATCATAGCCCTCGTAACCTTCAGCGGGACCGAACGCGGTGTCGGTGAGAAGACCTTTTTCGTCCTTTTTGATATAGACGCGGAAGCAGAGCTCTTCGTTTTCGGGGATTTCACCGCCTTCGGGAGCGGCATACAGGCGGCGTGCGGCGAATCTCGGATCTTCCTTCACGACCGCACCGTGAGCCGACCCGGACGGATACATGCCTTCGTCATAGAGCACGATGTTCATGCGGCGTTTCTGCGCGGCTTCACAGACGAGTGCGACGAGGTCGAAATACTCCTCGCTGAGGTAATCGACGCCGGCAAAACCGAGACGCGGGTGAATCACGAAGCCATCGACGCCCTTTTTATGAAAATCATCGACCTGACGGAGCAGTTCCTCCGCGTCGAGGGTATCGTTCCAGAACCAGAACGGCATGGGCGAAAATGCCGGACCGGGGTTTTTCCATATATTTTTGAGGATATCGTACATGGGGTGGGTGTCCTTTTTCTTGTATTTTCTTTTTCCTGTGTTTTTAATTATACCTCTTCCCGGAAGAGATTGCAAGGGTAAAAGGTAGAAAAGCTCCGCTTTTCAATTTGAATTTTATCCCTCCTCGCGGGGGCGCCTAAGAGGTCTCCGCGGCGCGACCTCTTAGGAATCTCCCGCCGCCAAAGTGCTCTGCCTCCTGGTAAACCCGGTCTTGCGCCGACGGCGGGCATACCCGTGCAGCTTTTGAGTTGAGCGATCTTCCGTTATCGCACGGGACACTCAGTTTCCTCGGTAAGCTCAGCCTGCGGCGGCGAGATTGAACCGTTTCGGGCACTGACAGTCGCGGGCGTGTCACTGGATTTGCTCCATAAATTTCAGCCTGCGGCGCGGTTTGGGTTTACTTTGCATCTGTTGACGGAACGTCGGTCTTAACCGTAGGGCAGGGGCTTGCTCCTGCCGCCAATCTAAAGAAAACCTCACGGCGATGCTCCGGGACGCCACCCTTAACAAGCCTTCCCCGTGCAGGCACGAAAAATTTTAACTTCACAAACGCAGCCGGGGAAGGTGTCACGGTTTTTTCTTAAAAAATCGTGACGGATGAGGCGTGACACCTCCGGCGATGAACCTGCCTATAAACCCGCGGCGCGGTCACGAAATCCCTCAAATCAGCAGCGGTACCGAGAACATGGCTTCGCGCATGGCGGCGTAGAGGGCAATATAGTCGTCCGGCCGGGTGGTTTTGTCTTCATATGTCGCGCAGGTGAATGCCGGTCTGCCGGTGGATTGTGCGAACCACTGTGCGATGCCCGACGCGGATTTTCTCACGTCACAGCCGATCATGCGGGAGAGGAGTCTGCCGACGGGAACGGATCTCTGTGCGGCCGGGTTATAGGAAATGCCCTTCTCCGACGGATGCAGGGTGAGGCACAGGCTGACGTTCCCCATCGTCTGCACAAATCCCGTGACGGCGTTGGTTTCCGGTTCGCGGTGCGCGGTTTCAAAGTCCGTCATCAGGTCGGCATTTCTCGCGTTGCCCGTCCATTCCTCCGGCGGGATGTCGATTTTATGCAGGGGATTTGCGTTTTTTCTCGCGATGGAGATGCCGTCGGGGTTGAGCATGGGGATGACGGTGATGGACCGCGCGGCGCTGAGGTAGGACATGCTGACGCCGTACATGCGCTTCCCGCGTTCGAGAAACTCGGCGTAATCGCTGACAAACCGCACCAGAGCCGGAGTGGACTGGGTATCCCGCGCGCTGACTCCGCCGATGTAGAGCACGCCCGGCATATGCGGATTCCCGAGCGACACGGCGTAGACGGTACGTCCGAGCATGGTTTCGCCGATTCCCGTGACGCGGACGCAGTCGTGCTTCATCTCGAGCACATCGAGGCATTCCGTGAAGTACGCGTAATCCGCGGCGCGTTCGCAGATGAGGTTCGGGAAAGTGAGGGTATTGACGGTAAGGCTGTCCGGCATTGAGGTATCCTCCGTTGATGTAAATTTGGTTGAATCCGGAATTGGTATTGCCGTATTCTATGCGGCGCGATGTGATGTATTCCTGAAATTTACACAAAACAGTGGAAATTCCCGCCGGGATGTGGTAGAATGAAAGGGATATTATGCCCCATCCCACCCGAAAGGTATCGCATTATGAAAAATCCATCCCGCACCGGTCTGTTTGTCCGCGTACTGGTGTTCTCCCTCATTTTTATCGTTCTCGGACGCGTTTCCACGCAGTTCACCTCCGTCGCCGCAACGGACGTGGCGTTCCC
>JAFUQY010000388.1 GCA_017472105.1 Clostridia bacterium
CATGGCGAACGTCGGAATGCGGCTTTTGAAAAAGGGTCAGAAGGGAATCGTGCGCGCGGTTTTCAGCCGGATCGGACTGATGACTGTGATGCTGCTGGTTCACTTCGGGCTGTTTTTCTCCGCGTTTTTCTGGCTGGGCGAACGGTATATGCCCCATTTCTACCTTCTGGAACTGGTCATCACCGTGGGAACCGTCCTTTACCTCATCAATTGCAGCGGAATTGACCCGTCGGCGAAGATCACGTGGTTTGTGGTCATCATGCTCATGCCGGTGTTCGGTGCGCTGATGCTGCTGTATTCGCGGAGTGACATCGGACACAGGGCACTCAAAAAGCGGATTCAGACGCTCATCGATGAGACGGAGAACAAAATCCCGCAGAACGAGGAAGTGTTCACAGCCTTGCAGCAGGAAAATCCCGGTGCGGCGTCGCTTGCGTACTATCTTCGTCAGAAGGGCGGGTTTCCCGTGTACAGCGGGTGTGACGTGACCTATTTCCCGTCGGGAGAAGCGAAGTTTGAAGCACTTCTCCGGGAGCTGGGAGGTGCGCGGGACTTTATTTTCCTCGAATACTTCATCGTGGATGAGGGCGAGATGTGGGGACGCATCCTTGAAATTCTCGCGAAAAAAGCGGCAGAAGGCGTGGATGTCCGGCTTATTTACGATGGCACCTGCGAATTCACGACGCTGAGCCACGATTACCCGAAGCGTCTCGCAAAGCTCGGGATCAAATGCCGCGTATTCTCACCCGTCACGCCGTTCATGTCGACGCACTACAACTACCGCGACCACAGAAAAATCCTCGTCATCGACGGAAAAACCGCATTCACCGGCGGCATCAATCTCGCGGACGAGTACATCAACGCCATCGAAAAGCACGGTCACTGGAAGGACACGGCGGTGATGGTCAAGGGTGCGGCGGTCAAGAGCTTCACGCTTCTGTTTTTGCAGATGTGGTGCATCTACGAACGCAATCCGGACTTCACGAAATATCTCACGGAGGAAGTTCATGTACACGAAACCGGCGGATACGTGATTCCCTACGCGGACTGTCCTCTGGATGAAGACAAGGTCGGCGAGCGGGTGTACATGGATCTTCTGAGCCGTGCGCAGTCGTATGTTTCCGTGATGACGCCGTATCTCATCCTCGATGGGGAACTGGAAACGGCACTCAAATTTGCCGCGGAGCGCGGTGTGGAAGTGGTCCTGATCCTGCCGGGGATTCCCGATAAAAAAACGCCCTACGCACTGGCGAAAACGCACTATCCGTCCCTGCTCGCGTCCGGGGTGAAGATTTACGAATACACGCCCGGATTTGTTCACGCGAAGGTGTTCAGCTGTGACGGACGGGAGGCAGTGGTCGGCACGATCAACCTCGACTACCGGAGCCTGTACCACCATTTCGAATGCGCGGCGTATCTCTGCGGCACCGACTGCATCGCGGATATCGAAACGGATTTCGAAAAAACGCTGGCACAGTGCCGGGAAGTGACAATGGATCAGGTAAAAAAAGGCAATCCCGGCACATGGCTGCGCGGGGTAATCATGAAAGCGGTCGCACCGCTCTTATAAGATTGGAGTAAGTATGGAACTGAAATGGAAGACCTGCCTCAAGATCGCGCTGACAGCCGCGGCGCTGTTCTTCGTGATCCACTACTGGGAAGCGTTTGCGGCGTTCGTCGGCGTGGCAGTCGGTGCGGCATTCCCGCTGATCGTGGGCTGTGTGATCGCGTATATCGTGAACATCGTGATGACGGCGTTCGAAAAACTGTATCCGAAGACAAAACGGAAGTGGATTCTCGCACTGAAGCGGCCCTTGTGCATGCTACTTGCGTTTGCGGCAGTGGTGCTCGTCGTGGTTCTGGTGGTGTACATGATTATCCCGGAACTCGTGGACTGCGTGAAGCTCCTTGTGGAAAAGCTCCCGGGCGCAATTCAGACAGCATACGACTGGCTTGACGCGCGGTTTGACATGAGCTATCTCATGAGCGAGGGATCGTCGTACATCCAGAACGGCAACATTGACTGGCAGGGCATCATCGGCAAGGCGGGCGACTGGCTCCTGACTGGTGTCGGCGGTGCGATGGGCTCGATTTTCTCGATCGTGACGTCCGTGTTCTCGTGGATTGTAACGCTCGTTGTAGCGATTGTGTTCTCCATCTACATCCTGCTCGGCAAGGAACAGATCGGCGGACAGCTCAGCAGACTCATGGACAGCTACCTGCATACACGGCTTGCGAACCGGGTGCGGTACGTTGTGCGCGTGATCGATGGCTCGTTCCACAGCTTCATTGTCGGACAGTGTGTGGAGGCGGTCGTGCTCGGGTGTCTCTGTATCATCGGCATGCTGATTTTCCGCTTCCCGTACGCGACCATGATCGGATGTCTCGTCGGATTCACGGCGCTGATCCCGGTTGCGGGTGCGTACATCGGTGCGGCAGTCGGCGCGTTCATGATTTTCACCGTTGAGCCGATTCAGGCGCTGTTCTTCGTGATCTTTCTCGTCGTGCTCCAGCAGCTGGAAGGCAACCTGATCTATCCCCGTGTCGTCGGCGCATCGATCGGTCTGCCGGGTGTTTGGGTTCTCGCGGCAGTCACCATCGGCGGCGGTGTCCTCGGCGTGGGCGGCATGCTCCTCGGCGTACCTCTCGCGGCGGCGGTGTACCAGCTTCTCCGGAATGACGTGACCCGGCGCGAAAAAGAAGGTGTAGTGGCAGGTGCGAAGATGAAGCGGATTCTGGAAGATGAAAAATAAATGAAAAATCAGCCGTATTTCCCGGGTGTGATGGGAGGTACGGCTGATTTGTATTCTGTCAGCGGACTGAAAAATTGGCAGAAACCGTAGTAGGGGCGGGTTTTACGCTCGCCCGTCGTACAGTTTCAGCAAAACGAAATGTCAGCAGGACGTTACCAGTACGCCTTCAATGCGGTCCGTGATGTCAACTCCGGTGTCTTTCGTGAACGATTTCGCCATGTCTCTCACCCAGTCGGGTTCCGGATAACGGTGCCATGGTACCCGCCTGTCGACCCGTGTCATGGCAGTGGATGTGTAAACTTCCGCTTCATCCGGCATGACGGCGGCAAGCAGATCCAGTCCGTCCTGAATCGCACGGTCTGCGGCGGCTTCGTTGTTCATGGCAAGATATGCCCGCGCCGCATAGAGACGGTTTTCAAACAAGTGCCCTGTCTCCCATTTGTCGAAATCGCCGCGGTCATGGTAGGCGTGATAGATCTTCCACTCCATGTCGGCAAGGGCGAGGCATTCTTCGGGAGGACAGTCCTTGCGGAAATACCAGCCCCAGAGTGCATAGTGGATGTGCTTGATGCAGTGGTGCAGATACTCCTCGTTGTATTTCCGGTGCTCCTCCGTGCCGTGTTCTGCCGCATCGCAGAGAAGTGCTTCCCGGCATCCGTACATCGGCATAGACTGTTCTGCCAGTGCTTTGATTCTGTCGTAGCGGTTGAGATAGGGATACGTCCATACCATTATAATAACGGCGTCGTTTCTCAGCTTGCTGTCGGGGCATTCCGCAAGAATCCGTTCCTCGAGATCCACCAGCTCCCCGTAAAGCTCGCATGCTTTCTGATTGCCGTCGTACCCGCCTTCCTTGGGCGCGAAATACAGAACCCACGACAGATGCGCCATCAGACGGTAATTTCCCGGATATTTCCGGCACATCTTCCGCGCCTCCTCGATGAGGATATCGAAGGCTTCTTCAACGGAAATCCCCTGTTCCTTGGCGAGATCCCGTCCAAAGCAGACGATATCGTCGAATTTCGCGATATACTCCGCGATTTCTTCCTCCGCGGCGTTGTCCCGTCTGCCGAGGATGCAGTCCACGGTCACGCCGAAGAAATCCGCGAGCGGCACCAGCTGACTCACATCCGGCATCCCCGAGCCGTTCTCCCACTTGGAAACCGCCTGTGACGTCACCGAAATCGCCGCGGCAACCTCGGTCTGCGTAAATCCCCGCTCCGTGCGGAGTCGTTTCAAAATACTGCCGATCTGTTCCATTGGTTGTCTCCTTTGTGATATGATTTACCCGGGCAAGTACAGTATAACACGCCGGCGGAAAAAACACAAGCAACGCATTCGCAAGCAGCTGCAACGTGTCGTTGGAATTCCAACGGAGCGGTGACACACAAAAAACAGCCGATGAGCCGGACAGTACCGCACTCAAAGGCTGTTTTCGGTTTTATGGGATTCTTAAATCATCGGATAAACCTTGGAGAATTTCTCCAAAGAGGAAATTCTCAGGAGCGGGACGGATATCGAACAATTCTGGCTGAAGATTATTCCTGTTGAAGAAAAATTAAACCTTGGAGAATTTCTCCAAAGAGAAATTCTCAGGAGCGGGACGGATATCGAACAATTCTGGCTGGAAATTATTCCCGCTCACCAGATGGCGGAACCAGATCCACCTCATATCCGGTGGGTTCGCCCATGATGGGATAGCCGGTCTCGTCGAAGTTCACCTTCTGAATGTTGAAGTAGCGCGGCGCGTAGACGACCTTTTCGTTGTGCTCCTTCATGCCGTGATACGCGCACCACAGCTCCGTGCCGTCGGGTGAGTGGAAGAAGGACGCGTGACCCGGACCGTAGACGCCGTTTGCCATCTCGAAAATCGGCTTGTCGTGCTTGATCCAGTTCGCGGGATCGCACATCTTGTCGGGATCTCCTCGGTCGTCGCCGATGTATTCCAGCACGCCGAAGCAGTAGTAGTCCGACCAGCATCCGTTGCCGGAGTAGATGATGTACAGCCGTCCGTGTTCCTCGACGAAAAATGCGCCTTCGTTGATCGTGCGCGGGCCGTCATACGGAGGAACCATTTCCCAGTCGTACTTTGCGCGGGCGATCATGGCCTTCTTTTCGCTGAACGTCCACGGATTTTCCAGCGCGCAGATGTCGAGCACCTGACCGTTGTCCACGCGGGAGTAGCAGATGAACTGCTGACCGTTCGCGGCGGTGTAGATCGTCGGGTCGATGGAGAATACGTCCGGGGTCGGCTTGCACTTGAACTGCCATTCGCCGAAGGGGTTGTCCGTGAGCGCTTCCATGATGAACAGGCGCTTTTCACTCGGCTTTTCCTCCTTGCGTCCGCTCGTGTAGATGTACCACTTGCCGTTGGAGCCGCGGTGCATTTCGGGAGCCCAGATGTCGCCCCAGATGCCGTCGCGTTCCCCGTCCGGGGTGTAGATTACCTTGGAGTCGCCGTCGGTGATGATGTTTGCGGCATGCCGGCTGCGGAACAGCTCGAGAACGCGTCCGCGTGTGAACAGGGCATAATAGTACCCGGTGACGGGATCGTAACCCATGTACGGGTCGGGTGCGTCATACGGAGAGACGGGATTTCGGAAGGTTTTCATGCGGATACCTCGCTTTTGTCAGAATTTCACCGGGAAAACCGTTCATCCGCGGTGATTTTTCTTCATTATAGCAGAAAACGGAAATGCTGTCAACGGCTTTTGTGTGCGTAATCAACAAAAACGGCGTCCGATCCCATGGCGCGGGAAGGGACGCTGTCTGATTCAGTACGGCATCGGAGACGGGATGATGACACCGCAGGCGATTTTTCTGCCGGAGTTTCCCGCGGGCTGAGTCGTGAAATCGTCCGGGGATGCGTGGATGACGACGGTTCTGCCGAGGATTTCGCTGACCGTGAAGCGGCGCGTGAGAAAAACGGAGTAGGCGGCTCCCGAATTCCCGAAGAGCGGCGGCAGATCTCCGGCATGCGCGGGATGCGGACAGTTTCCGGGATTGTAGTGCATGCCCGCATCGGCAAACGGATCGGTTTCGTCTCCGGTGCAGGAGGTGCCGTCGTGGATGTGAAACCCGAATACGGGATTCTGACACGCTTTGCCCGGATCCGGCAGTCCGCGGACTTCGGTTTCCACGAGCGTGCCGAAATTGGTGCGGAAAAAACGGACGGTGCCG
>JAFUQY010000005.1 GCA_017472105.1 Clostridia bacterium
ATGCGTATGCCAGCTCTTCCCCGTCACGATACAGGAGAACTGCGCATCCTGCGGCGTGTCCGTTCTTCACGTAAGCGTCGAGTATTTCCTGATATTTCTTCTGAATCATGTTTGTCCTCCGAATCAGAAACGGGCGCAGATCCAAGACCCAACGCCCGTCATGACGATTTGATTTTCACGCACACGCGCTTATGATTATAATTATGTTGTTAAAAATAAGGTAGTTATAATTATATTGTTAGGTACCGGTTTTCCGGTTCAATGAAGTCCGGGTTTCCGGCTTACTGACGTCCGGATTTCCGGTTCAATGACATCCGGGTTTCCGGTATTCATTCGTCCGATTTTCCGGTTCAATGACATCCGGGTTTCCGGTATTCATTCGTCCGGTTTTCCGGGTCAATGACATCCGGGTTTCCGGTATTCATTCGTCCGGATTTCCGGTTTACTTCAGCGTGTCAATCGCCGCTTTTTCTACGGGGAACGCCGCCTTGTACCGCTCGAGGAACTTGTCAAATCCCGCGATGTCGTCGTCATCCGCCATGAGGGTCACGGATTCCACCCCTGCGAAGACGCGGTCATCAAGGTAATCCTCAAGGGTTTCGCCGTCATTTCTGTTCAAGCAGTATGCCGCGAGCAGTGCCATGCCGTAGGGACCGCCGCTCGATGCCGTCTTCATCACGGAAACAGGTGCGCCGACCGCTGCCGAGAGCATTCTCTGACCGGCTTCCGCTGTCTTGAAGAATCCGCCGTGGCCGTACAGCTTGTCGATGCGGATGTCCTCCACGGTGAGCAGATCCAGACCGATCTTGAGCGTTGCGAGCGCGGAGAGAAGGTGGGTTCTCATGAAGTTCGGGAGGGTGATTTTCGCGTCGGGTATGCGGAGGAACACGGGACGTCCCTCATCCACATCGGTCACGCCCTCGCCGGAGAAGTAGTTGTACGACAGGAGTCCGCCGCAGTCCTTGTCCCCTTCCAGTGCAACGGAGAACAGGAGCGTGTACAGCTCGTCATCGGTGAGCTTCACGCCGGCACGGTCAGCGAAGTCACGGAACAGACCCGCCCACGCGTTGATATCGGACGTGCAGTTGTTGCAGTGCACCATGGCAACGGGAAGACCTGCGGGTGTGGTGACCATGTCGAGCTCACGGTGCATGCCGGGCATGTGATCCACGACGATCATCGCAAAGTCGGATGTACCCGCGGACACGTTGCCGGTGTAGACCTTGACGGAATTGGTCGCAGTCATGCCGGTACCCGCGTCACCTTCCGGAGGAGCAAACGGGATGCCGGGCCTGAGGTTTCCGGTGGGATCGAGGAACGCCGCACCTTCTTCGGTCAGCGAGCCCGCCCATTCACCCGCGCATTTCACAGCCGGGAGCACTTCGCGGATCGTCCAGGAGTAACCCTTTCCGCGCACGATTTCGTCGAACGTATCGAGCATTTTTTCGTCATAGCAGAGCCCGTCGGAGTCCACGGGGAACATCCCGGACGCTTCTCCGATGCCGAGAACACGTTCGCCGGTGAGCTTGGTGTGGAGATAACCCGCAATGGTCGTGAAATGCGCGAGTTTGGAGAGATGCTCCTCGCCGTTCAGCATAGCCTGACCGAGATGCGCGATGCTCCACCGCTGAGGGATATTGAAGCCGAATTTTTCGGAGAGAAGAGCCGCCGCCTCGCCGGTGATGGTGTTGCGCCATGTCCGGAAGGGAGTGAGCAGATTTCCGTCCGCGTCAAACGGGAGGTAGCCGTGCATCATGCCGGAGATACCGATTGCCCCGACCGTGGTGAGCGGTTCGCCGAATTTTGCGAGAACATCGTCCGCGAGAGCCTTGTAGCACGCACGGATGCCCTCGTGAACCGCGTCGAGAGAGTAGGTCCAGATGCCGTCGACGAGCTGATTTTCCCAGCCGTATCCGCCTTCGGCAATGACGTTATGGCATTCGTCGATGAGCACCGCCTTGATTCGCGTGGAGCCCAGCTCGATGCCGAGTGAGGTTTTGGTGAAGTTCATAATATGCTCTTTCCTGTATGATTGATATGGTCTTATCCGGAAAATAATTGCTGTGCTGAATTTCCACGCAGAGATGAACGATTGTAGGGCGGGGGTTTACCTCCCGCCGCAAATTTCAGCTAACTCCGCGGCGGCACGCTGACGGGCATTCCGTTGAAATCGTTCGCGGGAGATCAATGATCTCCCCTACGAGATTTCACGTCTCTGCATAACAGATGCAATCGCTGGAATACCGTGAATTAAATTCTTCAACACGCGTTACCCATGAGGCAGATACGTACGATTTCGTAGGGGCGCCGTTTTTATGAAAAACGCTTGGTCGTCCGCCGAAAAATTCACGACCGCATTTCCGTCAGCAGCGACGACAGGGTGTCCATTGGAATTTCGCGTGACGACAGGCAGATTGTGCAGATTTTTTCGCGGGAGATCAATGATCTCCCCTACTGGAATCGCACGAAGGTGCCTTATAGGGGACGTCAGCCGGTGTCGGAAAGCAGTTCGTTTTCGGTGTATTACCGTAGCTGAACTATTAACGGTTTCAGTGTCTGTAAAACACGCCCGATTTTCCGTCAGCAGACCCGGAGATCGATGACACCCCGTCTGTAAATCCCAACCGCATCACCGTCAGCAGCGCCGCGTTATCTCAGCTGTGCTGAATTTCCACGCAGAGATGAACGATTCGTAGGGCGGGGGTTTACCTCCCGCCGCAAATTTCAGCTGACTCCGCGGCGGCACGCAAGGCACCGCCCTACGGTATATTGAAATTATGTGTACAGCCCCATTCATTCTGCATTATGCATTGCAATTATCTCAGCTTCCACGCAAGATCGTTCCAGATCAGCTTGTTTTTCAGCGATTCCACGGTGGTTTCCCTGCCGATGTGGATGTATTCGATGCCCATCATGTCCGCCCAGTCTTCGAGCATGTCCGCGGTTGCGTCGTAGCTGAGAACGGTGTGGTGTGCGCCGCCTGCGAGGATCCACAGCTTCGCGCCGGTGCAGAGATCCGGGTACGCTCTCCACATCACGCGTGCGACGGGGAGATTGGGCATATCCATGATCGGCTCAACCGCTTCGATGTCCTGCACGATCAGACGCATTCTGCCGCCCATGTCGACGAGGGAGCATACGGTGCCGCAGCCCTTCTTGCCTTCGAATACGAGACGGGCGGGATCCTTGTCGTTCATGCCGATGCCGAGGTGGTGGGTTTCAATCTTCGGCTTGTCTGCGGCGAGGGTCGGGCATACTTCCAGCATGTGCGCGCCGAGGGAGTATTCCATGCCTTCGGTGAGGTGATAGGTGTAGTCTTCCATGAACGCGGAGCCGCCGCCCATGCCTTCGCACATCACCTTGATGATACGGGTCATTGCCGCAACCTTCCAGTCGCCTTCACCGCCGTAGCCGTAGCCCTGTTCCATGAGTCTCTGGGATGCAAGACCCGGAAGCTGTTCCATGCCGTAGAGGTCTTCGAAGGTGTTGGTGTAAGCCTTCGCGCCGACGGAATCGAGGTGACGCTTGATCGCGATTTCTTCTCTCGCCTGATAGCGCACATGGTCGATCTTGTCGGTGTTCATTTCGTACTTTTCCGCGTATTCCGCCATGAGCGCGTCGATTTCTTCTTCGGTGACGGCGTTCATTTCCTTCACGAGATCGCCGACCGCCCAGGTGTTGACTTCCCATCCGAGAACGCGCTGCGCTTCAACTTTGTCGCCTTCCGTAACCGCAACGTTTCTCATGTTGTCGCCGAAGCGGCATACCTTGAGGTTCCGGCTTTCATCCACAGCGGCAGCCGCTCTCATCCAGAGACCGAGTTCACGGAGAGGCGCTTCGTCCTTCCAGTAGCCCATGATGACCTTGACTGCCTTGCCGAGACGCGCGCCGATGAAGCCGTGTTCACGGTCGCCGTGTGCAGCCTGATTGAGGTTCATGAAGTCCATGTCGATCTCGTCGTTCGGGATTTAGCGGTTGTACTGGGTTGCGAAGTGGCAGCGGGGCTTCTGGAGAATTTCCAGCCCGTTGATCCACATCTTGGAGGGGCTGAACGTGTGGCACCATGTCACGATACCGCAGCAGTTGTCGTCGTAGTTGGCTTCTTTTGCGAGACGTGTAATCTCCTCACTGGTCTTGACGGTTGCCTTGTAGACGAATTTGTAGGGGATGTATTCGCTTTCGTTGATGGTGTCCGCCATTTCCTGTGCACGTGCGGCAACGGTTTCAAGCACCTCGGGCCCGTACAGGTGCTGGCTGCCGACGACGAACCAGAATTCTCTTGCTTTCATTTGGGTAGTCCTCCGTAAGTTTATGGTATTTTTGTATTTGATGCAATTATAGCACAATTTTCGCCCCGGTGCAATGACTGAGCCGGAGAAAAAGTTGATCGATCCTGAGATTGGGGGTGTTTCATCACGCACAGTATTGTATGTCAGCATGACCAACGCCGCCTCTTGTCATTCAGAGGGCGAAGATCACTGACGATTCAGCCATACACAGTGCCCGATGAATCTGTGCACATTCTGCTCGGTTCTGAATATGTCCGTGGTATTCTTCACTATTCAGGTGAAGGTTACACACGAACAGTTTACACGAATAGTTTACACAAATATAATGTCAGCAAATGATTCGTTATGACAAAGTGAGTCCCCTTCAGCCGAACCGATACGACAACCACAGACATCTGCCGATCGGTGCCGGATGTACACGGATTCTTCGGGCAGGATGTCGGGCTTTGATTTACAGGATAGCCCGCCCTCTGAATGACTGAATTGCACGTTTGGCATATAAACGCTTTGCTCAACTAAATTTCGACGAAATAATCCCCTAACCCATCCCATTCCACGTTCAAGTATATCACGCCTCCGGGGTTTTGTCAAGAATACTTGCAAGGCGCGGGCGGGTGTGATATAATAGATGTACCATACTCCACTGAGGATTCCTTTTATGAAACACAATTTTTTCCATAAATCCGTCTCCCTCATCCTTGCGGCGCTGATGCTTCCGGTGTCTCCGATTTCCGCGGATGATGGGATTTCCGTCACCCCGTCCGATCTTGTCCCGTCCCGCGGCGTGTTCGGCGAGGTCATTCCCGCATCCCGCACCGACGATACCGATGCATCCTCCGGGGACGTGCGCGTATCCGTGATCCTTGAGGACGACTGCGCCATCGACGCGGGTTTCGCCGACAGCAATTCACGAGACGCCGTAACCTACCGGCAGGCACTTCTCACGAAGCAGGACGAGATCGCCGGTGATATCTCCCGCTGTGCCCTTGACGGGGACGAGCTGGATGTGGTGTGGAATCTCACCCTCGCCGCCAATCTCATCTCCGCGAACGTGCCCGAATCCGCACTGGAAGACATCCTCGCCGTCGACGGAGTTGCGGACGTCATCGTCGAGACCGTGTACTACCCCTGCGTCGTTGACCGCGAGGAAGTGAACGATCCTGCCATGGCGACCTCATCCGCGATGACGGGTACCACTGCCGCATGGGCGGAAGGCTACACCGGTGCGGGTCAGCGCGTCGCCGTCATTGACACGGGTACGGACACCGACCACATCTCCTTCGACGAGGGTGCGTTCCTCCATGCCCTCTCCGAGAGCGACACCGGGTGGGATCTTCTGGATGCTGATGAAATTGCGTCCGTGTGGGATCAGCTCAACCTCTCGCAGAAGTACAAGGGCACGCCTGAGAGTCTCTACATCAATGCGAAGCTCCCGTTCGGGTACAACTACATCGACCGGAACAACAACGTCACCCACGACCGCGACTCCCAAGGCTCCCACGGCTCCCATGTCGCAGGAATTGCCGCCGCCAACCGCTACATCCCGACCGGGGACGGCTACGCTGACGCACATGACGCGGTTGCCATGGCAGGTGCCGCACCGGACTGTCAGCTTCTGACCATGAAGGTCTTCGGCAGAAACGGCGGCGCGTACGACTCCGACTACATGGCAGCGATTGAGGACGCCATCGTGCTCGGATGCGATGCGGTCAATCTCTCCCTCGGAACAGCGGGTGCGGGCTCGAGCCGTTCTTCCGTGACCGTGTTCCAGGAAATTCTCGACAATCTCTCCAAAACCTCCACCGTCGTGACCGTATCCGGCGGCAACTCCTATTCGTGGGCATATGCCGCCTCTCCCCTGTCGAACTCCGGCGGATGGGGCTATCCCTACGCTGACCGGGGCAATTTCTCCACCGCAACCGCGCCCGGCACCTTCACGAACAATCTCTCCGTCGCGTCTGCGGAAAACGACGGTTCGGTCGATCCCTATCTCATCTGCGGCGGCATGCGGATTTTCTACACCGAAACCGCCATCTACGGCAACGTCTCCTTCGCATCCGAGCCGGGCGAGTACACATTTGTCTTCCTCCCGGACGCGGGCAATGAAGACGCCGACTGTGCCGCTCTCACGGATGTGCTGGCGGGAAACATCGCTGTCATCCGGCGCGGAGAAACCACCTTTGCCGAAAAAGCGAACGCCGCCGTCATGCACGGAGCCGCAGGGGTCATCATCGTCAACAGCGAGGACGCTGTGCTGAACATGGATCTGATGGCGTACTACTTTAACAGCCCCGTCGCATCCGTCACCCTCTCCGGCGGTGAAATTCTACTTGAGAGCGCCGAAGCCGTCACGGATGAAAACGGAAACGTCCTCTGTTACACCGGAGAAGTCACCATATCCGACGGAAAGGGCGCGCATGTCTACGGCTCGGAAAACTACACGATGAGCGACTTCTCCTCGTGGGGCATTCCGTCCTCGCTTGAGCTGAAGCCCGAGATCACCACGCCCGGCGGCAGAATCTACTCCGTCGACGGCTCCGTGAAGTCCGGGGATGCGTACAAGGTCATGTCCGGCACATCGATGGCGGCTCCTCAGGCTGCGGGAATGACCGCCGTTCTCGCGCAGTACATTGAGGAAAACGACCTCACCGCCAAAACCGGACTTACCTCCCGGACGCTTGCGCAGAGCCTTCTTCTCTCGACCGCGCAGGTGCTCACCGATCCCGCATCCGACTACGGCACGCCCTACTCCGTCATGAAGCAGGGTGCGGGTCTGGCAAACGTCGGCGCGGCGGTTTCAGCGGACTCCTACCTCATCATGGACGACGGCACAAACGCGGGTGCGGCTGACGGCAAGATCAAAGCCGAGCTCGGAGACGACCCGGAACGCACCGGCATTTACACCTACGGCTTCACGCTGTACAACCTCACCGATGAGGACACAACCTACGCCTTCGCCGGCGAATATTTCACGCAGGATTTCTTCGCCGACAGTGCAAACGACGCGGGAGACACGGCGATTTTCATGGATGAGACGACCTACCCGCTTCTCATGCACACGACATACACCGCGGACGGGGCTGAAATCACCTCCGAGCCCGGCATTTTCGCCCGCGACTTCAACGGGGACGGCGACATTGACGAAAACGACGGTCAGGCACTGCTCGATTACGCGGTCGGTGTGCGGGATTCGATCCATGACGCCGACAACGCTGACCTCAACGCCGACGGACGGGTGGATTCGTACGATGCGTACCTCTTCTTCACGTCCTACTCCGACGCGGCAGTGAGTGTACCGGCGAACGGCAAAGTCCACATCACGGTGACGGCGGCCCTCAGCGAAGACTACGCGGAGTTCCTCACCGGATACATGGAAAACGGCTTCTATATTGAAGGCTACACGACGGTCCGCGCGCTGACAACCGACGACGGCGAGGTGGGTGAAACGCACGCCATCCCCGTGATCGGCTACTTCGGCTCGTGGACGGACATGCCCATGTTTGATGTCGGCACCGCAGTCGAATACCTCTCCGGGGACGAGACCCGCACGCCATACCTCTACACAGCGCGGAAGAGTGCGGCATACTACGCCAACGCCCTGACCCTCACCTACGCCGACGAGCCGGGTGAATCCTACGTCTGGGGCGGCAATCCTCTCGTACCCGACAAAACCTACCTCGCAGAACGCAATTCCTACAACAATCAGAACGGCGATACCTTCGATAAATTCCGCTTCGCCGCGATCCGACCCGCATCCGCCGCAAGAATCACGGTGACATCGGGCGATGAACTTCTCGCGGAACAGAAGCTCGGCACAATCCTCCCGGCGTACTGGCATGTCACGCGGAAAACGTGGATGAGCACCTCGCAGTCCGTGACCGTGGATGCCATGGGTGCGCTCGCTTCCCTCAAGGAAGGGGACGAATTCGCACTCACCCTCACGCTCGCTCCCGAATATTACGTCTCCGCCGACGGCGATGTCCGCTGGGATGATCTCAGTGACGGTGCGTCGCTCTCCTTCCCCGGCGTGATTGATACGACTCCGCCGACGTCCACTGAACCCGTGCTTGACCCGGATGCCATGACCCTCACCGTGACGGCATGGGACAACCGCTACGTCGCCGCCGTGGTTCTCTACAACACAACCGGCACGGAGGCTCTGACCTACACCGGTGCAGAAGACGACATCGAGCCCGGCGAGGCAGCGGAATACACCCTCGATCTCTCCGGCGTCAGCGGAACGAAATTCCTCCTGACCGTGTACGACTACGCCATGAACGGCACATCGTTCGAGGTTTCCACCGAGCTCGGGCAGGCGGATCCCGCAGAGTCCGTCACCGTAACCCCGGAAACGCTCACGCTCATGACCGGCACCATGTACGCGCTCTCAGCATCCGTTCTTCCCGAAAGTGCGGATCCCGGCGTGGCGTGGTCGTCCTCCGATGCAAGCGTCGCGTCCGTTGACAAATTCGGCAATGTCACCGCAGTCAGCGACGGAATTGCTGAAATCACCGCATCCGCTCCCGGCACCGGCGTGTACGATACCTGCACCGTGACCGTGGAGACCATCGACGTCACCGTGCGCGGCATTTTGCAGGGAGAGGACACCGTCCCGCGCTTCTTTGACTGGAACACCGCGTCGGGTGAGATCACGTCCTCCGGTGAAATTGACGGTCAGATCACCTCAGCCGCTGACTCCGGCATGGACGGCGTATCCTACGTTGTCACCGACAGCTTCATCATAAAGGCGATTGACACAGCCGGTGCGGAGCTTGCTTCTTATGACACGAACAATTACCCCATCTGGGACTTCACCGCGAGCCGCTCGTACACGGACGACAACGGCACACCGCGCATCCACGGCATCTACTGGACCTACCTCACGCCGTCCTCGCCAATTGACGCATACGAGCTCGACACAAAGAAAACAAGCGTCAATCTCGCCTCCACGCTGAGAAACGGCACGGGTGCGAAGTACCTCACCGGCATCGCGGCGCAGGGAAAAGTCACCGTCGGCGGCATCACAGGCGAGGGCGTGTACCTCCTTGACAGCACGGGCGCGGTCTGGCTCGCTCTCATTGACGACGCGGGCAAAGTCACCATGCTCGGCAGTTTCCCGTCGAATCTCACCGCATGCGGCGCAGAATTCGCAGGCTACGGCACGGATTACCTCTTCTGCTCCCTCGTCATCGACACGGACGGCACGCTCTGGCTCAGCGAATACCGCGGCGACACCAGCATCCTCTACCGCATGACCTACGTTTCCGAAACGAAGCGCTTTGACGCCGTGAGAATCGGGGACATGGGCGAGAACAACTGGCCGGCGGCGCTTCTGCACGTGAATGCAAACGCGGATGCGGCTCCCGATTCCGTCTTCGATGACCTCGATCCGGCAGAATTCACCGCGATTCCGGCGGACAGCACGTACAATCCCGCCGTCTCCGGTACGCTTCAGGCAATCTCCGACGCGCTCACAAAGCCCGCAAACACAGCCGAACCCATCCCCGGCGTCACCTTCGACGGAGATACCATAACCCTCACCGTCACCGCAAAGGATGAGAGCGGCAGTGAAACCGCATCGGTAAGCGGCATCACGGAAGTCCGGTGGGATCCCGCATCCCTCGCGCCCCTGAACACCGCCGTTTTCGGGGATTACACCGCCGAGGTGCACGATGACGGCGCATTCACCTTCGGCTATGTCTCCCTCTCCGGCACGGAAGCAGGCATCCCGGTCGCTGTCCTCACGTTCAAGGCTCTCACACCCGATCCCGGGGATATCACCATCCTCCGACGCGAAGTGAATTCCACCGCACTGAACACCGCCGAAACCGTGGATCTGCACATCGAACACGTCCGCACCGAACGCGTGGGATACAAGCTCGCGACGCTGACAAAGGACGGCTATACGGGAGACATCGTCTGCACCGACTGCGGCGTCACCGTTCGCAAAGGCGTCGTCATTCCCGCAGCGGGCGGCCCGGCGATTGACACGGAATCCGGCGTTCCCATGGCAGGCGTGACCATCCCCGGCACGGACACCGCCATCACCGGATGGGCGAAAATCATGCGCGAAATCTACGCCGCACGCAAGCTCCGCGACGAACGCATGGCTGCGGAAAAACGGAAATACCTGCCGTGCGATGACTGCGCCTGCGTGATCTGCGGATGCGACTCCGACTGCGGCGGCGGATGCGGGGAAAAGGATAAAAAAGAATAAAGAAGAAATAAGAAAGAATAAATAATAATGAAGAAAATCATTCTCTCCATGCTCCTTGCGGGACTGCTTTTCACCTCCTGCGCACAGAAAAACATCGTCGCGGAGTTCGGCTTCACCTCGGACAACGCGGATCTCAATTTCACCGGGCTCACCTATACCCCCGAAATCATCGCCGAAATTTCCTCCCACGTCGTCGCGTGCGAAATCGTGGAAATCGAGAGCGGTGCCATCTCCGGTGACGTCCTGACCGCGGATTTCAAGTACGAAGTCAGGGTCGTTGAGGAATTTCTCGACACAACCGACACCGTGAACGTCGGCGACTACCTCCTTGTGCAGTGCAACGAAGGTCTCATGCCCGCAATTGACGCGCAGAAGCTCATGGAATTCTCCGGCGCGCTCCGATATCTGACCGGCGAGTACGGCGAAAACGACTACATCCGCTGCTCCAGTCACGGCGCGCTCCCCGTTGAAGTCGGCAAAACCTACCTCATGTTCCTCACCGACGACTACTATGAGGACTATGAAATGTACGTCGAATGCGGCAGACAGTACCTGTTCGAATACAAGTCCGGCAGACTCTACGCCGAAAACGACGACGCGAAGGATCTCACCCTCACCGATATCAAAGCCGCCATCGACTCCCGCACCGGACGTGCAGATGAAATCGGCCGCGATGCGTACATCCTTGAATTGCAGGCACAGAATCCATAACCCCGGAACAGTCCCGTTTTCCCGTTTTTCACAGCGGATCGGGGCTGTTTTTCCGTCTTTTTTTACATGATTCCGGGCAGATAAACAATTGATAAGTCAACAATAACACCGCACAGCAAAAACTCTTTACATATTTTGTTCATTCTGGCACTTGACAATCTATGCTTAATATGGTATTATTGTTTCATCATATTATTGTTGCTTTTTGTTTACTGTTCATCAGGGTGAACTCCGGTTCCGCCCTTTTTCAACGGGATTTGATTTTAATATCAAACTATAATATTATGATGACCCATTAACCGAAATTACGACATCAAAGGAGGTCCCCCATGGGATTTCAGATTCTCGGAACGGGCAGTGCTCTTCCGGAAAAAATTCTGACCAATGACGATCTCGCCGCCATCGTGGAAACGAATGACGAATGGATCATGACCCGCGTCGGCGTCCGCCAGCGTCACATCGCCGTTCACGAAACCACCGCAGATCTCGCATATACCGCAGCAGTACGTGCCATGGAAATGAGCGGACTGACTCCGGCTGATATTGATCTGATCATCTGCGGCACCATCACACCCGACCGCATCTGCCCCACCGTTGCCGGTGAAGTTCAGGCGAGACTGGGTGCGGTGTGCCCCGCTTTTGATATCAACTCCGCATGCAGCGGCTTCCTCTTCGCTCTCGACACCGCGGCTGGATTCTTCGCCAAAGGCGGGATCCGCAATGCCATCGTCATCGGAGCGGAGCGCATCAGCAAAATCATCGACTGGACGGACAGAAGCACCTGCGTCATTTTCGGTGACGGTGCGGGCGCGGCAGTCCTCGGTGCATGCGAAGAAAACCGCTACCTCTGCTCCGAGCTTGTGACAAAGGGCGGAGACAGCGTCATCAAAATTCCCGCATATGCAGGTACATCCATCTTCACCGACACCGGGGATACCGATAAGCCGGTCATCTTCATGGAAGGTCAGGAGACATTCAAGTTCGCCGTCAACGCACTCACCGGGCATGTCCGCTCGATGTGCGAAAAGCTCGGCATCGAAGTCACCGACATCGACCACGTCGTACCCCATCAGGCAAACATCCGCATCATCTCCATGGCAGCCCGAAAGCTCGGACTTCCCATGGATAAGTTCACCGTAGACATCGACCACGTCGGCAATACCGCAGCCGCCAGCGTCCCGATCGCCCTCGACGAAGCCAACCGCGCCGGCAAGCTGAAAAAAGACGCCCTCGTCGCAATGACCGCATTCGGAGGAGGACTTAGCAGCGCGGGTTGTGTGATCCGGTGGTGAAGGTCGGCTGACCGCGCTTAAAAGAATAAATAAGAAAGAATAACTGGATTGTTTCTTCAGCTAACACTACCACGCGCACTGCCAAAACCGCGCCGCAGGCTGAGTTTACGTAGCAAATCCAGTGACGCTGTCGTGACTGTCAGAGCCCGAAACAACCAAATCTCGCCGCCGCAGGCTGAGCTTACCGAGGGAACTGAGTGTTCCTGACAATAAGATAAGTTCGCATACGCCCAAAGCTGCATGTTGTAAAAAACTCCCGCCCGGCGGAGCCTTGGGTCCAGGGGTCTCCCCTGGTTGCCGAATCGAGAGCCCGGCGACTAGGTTTCATCGAAGATGAACACCTCGTTCTCGCGCCCGCCGCGCAGGCGTACAAATCCAATTGAAAAGCGGAGCTTTTCTACCTAAAACCCACTCCGCCCCCCAGCGGAACCAAAAATCTGTAAGCAATACCCCCAAAAATATAAAAATCAAAAATTCAAAACATTAAGGAGACCACCACCATGATTCTCGAAAAGCTTAAGGAAATTATCGCAGACCACTCCGGCGAAGAAGCAGATTCCATCACCCCTGAAACCAAGTTCGCTGACCTCGGCATCGACTCCCTCACTACCGTTGAAATCCTCATGGATATCGAAGACGAATTCGGCGTTTCCCTCGAAGCCGGCCAGATCGGTACCACCGTTGGCGAACTGATCGCAAAGATCGAGGAGGGTCAGGAATGATCCGCACTCCGCTCTGCGACCTCGTGGGCATCGAATACCCCATTTTTCAGGGCGGTATGGCCCACATCTCCGACGGCAATCTCGCCGCGGCAGTCTCGGAAGCAGGCGGACTGGGCATCATTTCCGCAAACAGCGGTGCGGACTGGCTCCGTGAACAGATTCATATCGCCCGGGCGAAAACTTCCAAGCCCATCGGCGTAAATGTCATGCTCATGAGTCCCGCCGCACCCGATGTTGCCCGGGTCATTGCCGAAGAAAAAGTCGAAGTCGTTACCACCGGCGCCGGAAATCCCGCTGAGTATATGCCCCTGTGGCTCGAAGCAGGATGCCGCGTCATTCCCGTTGTCGCATCCGCGGCTCTGGCGAAAATGATGGAACGCTGCGGCGCATGTGCCGTGATCGCTGAGGGCGGTGAGTCCGGCGGTCATATCGGTGAAGCCGCAACCATGCCCCTCGTCCCCCAGGTCGTCGACGCTGTTTCCATCCCCGTTATCGCAGCAGGCGGTATCGCTGACGGACGCGGAGTCGCAGCCGCACTCATGCTCGGTGCCGTCGGTGTGCAGATCGGTACCCGCTTCCTCACCGCACACGAATGCTCCGTTCATCCCCATTATAAAGCCCTTGTCCTCAAGGCAACCGATACCTCCACCATCGTCACCGGCCGCCGTCTCGGTCATGCCGTGCGAAGCATCAAGACTCCCTACTCCCGCAAGTACGCGAAAGCTGAATATACCGATATCTCCGACGCTGACCTCGAAGCACTCGGCGTGGGATCCCTCAGAAAAGCCGCAGTCGACGGCAACGAAAGCGAAGGCTGCTACCTCGCCGGTCAGATCTCCGGTATGATTAAAAAAGAGCAGTCCGCCGCAGAAATGATTCACGAAATCTTCGCGGAAGCCGAACAGGTTCTCAAAAACGCTTCCGCTTATATTAAATAAGCCTGATTCCTGACATTCTCAGATACAACACCGCCTCATCCGTCACTGCGTGACACCTTCCCCGCCGCGTTCGGCTATCTGAAACCGCTTGTGCTTGCAGGGGAAGGCTCCCTGAGATGTCCGTCCCGCAGCACCGCCGCTACAGCAGCAAAACTTCATGTGAAACTACCACGCACATCCGAACCGTGCTGCGGGACTGAAAACCCGGCAAGCCTTCCCCTGCACGGATTGAAAGTTTCGGCTGCATCGACGCTGTGGGGAAGGGGGACCGCTCTCTTTCGCAGAAAGGGAGTGGTGGATGAGGCCTCCCACATACAGCAGTTATGTATCTTCAAAACCACATTTTTTCAAGGAAAACCAACCATGTCTAAAATTGCATTTGTATTTTCCGGTCAGGGCGCGCAGTTCTCCGGTATGGGCAAGTCCTTCTATGACGCCATTCCCGCAGTCCGCGAGCTCTATGACGCCGCCGAAGCAATCCGTCCCGGTACCATGGCGCAGTCCTTCTCCGGCACCGCGGATGAGCTGAAGCAGACCGTCAATACCCAGCCCTGCCTCTACCTCGCGTCCGCTGCCGCTATGACCGCACTCCGCGAAAACGGCATCACGCCCGAGCTGACCGCAGGTTTTTCCCTCGGTGAGCTTGCCGCTCTCGCATGCGCAGGCGTGTATTCTCCCGAAGACGGCTTTAAAATCGTCATCGAACGCGCAAAGCTCATGGACAAGGCCGCGCATGAGATGCCCGAGGAACCCGCCATGGCCGCCGTCATGAAGCTCGATCCCGCGAAGATTGAGGAAATCTGCTCCGGCATCGACGGCGTGTATCCCGCAAACTACAACTCTCCCGCGCAGACCGTCATCTCCGGCGTCAAGTCCGGCGTTGCGGCGTTCAGGGAAGCATCCGGCGCGACCCTCATCGACCTTCCCGTCAGCGGCGCGTTCCATACTCCCTATATGGCGTCCGCGTCCGAGGGATTTGCCGCTTTCCTCGCGGAGCAGTCCTTCCATGCACCCGAAATCCCCGTCTACGCGAACCTCACCGGCTCCGTGTACGGCGAAAATATCCCCGAAACCCTCGCCGCACAGATCAAAAACCCCGTCCGCTGGCAGACCACGATCGAAAACATGATCGCCGCAGGTGTGGATACCTTCATCGAATGCGGTGCAGGCAAGACACTGTGCAACCTCATCAAGAAAATCGACAAATCCGTGAAGGTCTTCCCCGTTCAGGATGCGGAAACCCTTGCGGCAGCCATTGCAGGCGTGAAGGGAGAATAACATGAGCACATTCGCAAACGATATCCTCAAGGATAAGACCGCCGTTGTCACCGGTTCCTCCCGCGGCATCGGGCGCGCCATCGCACTGGAGCTTGCCTCCCTCGGCGCAAACATCGCTGTCGTTTACTACGGCGAATCCGAAACCGAACACGCGAACGAAGTAAAGGCGGAAATCGAAGCGCTCGGCACAAAGGCAGCCATCTACGAATGCAACGTGGGCGACTTTGCCGCAGCCGAAGCTCTCACCAAAGCCGTCGTCGCTGAATTCGGCGCGATCGATATCCTCGTCAATAATGCCGGCATCACCAGAGACGGCCTCATGCCGCAGATGACCGAAGCGCAGTTCGACGCCGTCATCAATACCAACCTCAAGGGCACGTTCAATATGCTCCGCCATGTGTCCCGCCAGATGATCCGCAAAAAGAGCGGCCGCATCATCAATATCGCCTCCGTCGCAGGTCTCATGGGCAACGCGGGTCAGGTCAACTACTCCGCATCCAAGGCAGGCGTCGTCGGCATGACCAAATCCGCCGCAAAGGAACTCGCATCCCGCGGCATCACCGTCAACGCCATCGCACCCGGTTTCGTCGCAACCGATATGACGAAGGACCTCACCGACTCGCCCCTCATGGCACAGATACCCATGGGCAGAATGGCAGCCCCTGACGAAATCGCAGCCCTCGCCGCCTACCTCGCATCTCCCGCAGCCGCCTACATCACCGGCGAAGTCATCCGCATCGACGGCGGACTTGCAATGTGACGCTGAAATACCCACCCCAAAACCCGCGCCGCCGCAGGCTGAGCTTACCGAGGAAATCCAGTGTCACCAACCCTAAAGGAAGATCGCGCCACCTCAAAACTGCACGGGTATGAATCCCCCGCCCGGCGGAGCCTTGGGTCCAGGGGTCTCCCCTGGTTGCCGAATCAAGAGCCCGGCAACGGAGGGTTCTTGCGCCGCACGCGCAGTGCATAAAATCACAAAACGCGAAGCGTTTTTACCTTATTCCTCAAACAAACAGTTTGAACTATCCCAACCGGCTGTAAGCCAAACCCAAAATCCCCCAAAATCCCCCACATAAAGGAGTACCAAACCAAGATGGAAAACCGCGTAGTCATCACCGGCATGGGCATCGTGTCCCCCATCGGCTCTGATCTCGAAAATTTCCGCGCAAACCTCCTCGCAGGCAAGTGCGGTATTGATACAATCTCCCGCTTTGATACAACCGACCTCAAGGTCAAGGTCGCTGCTGAAGTCAAGGACTTCGATCCCCTTCAGTATATGGCGAAAATCGACGTGAAGAAGAACGACCTCTATACCCAGTTCGCCATCGGCGCAGCGGCTCAGGCAGTCGAAATGAGCGGCATCGCAGGAAACGTCGACCCGTTTGAACTCGGCGTGTACTTCGGCTCCGGCATCGGCGGCTTCAATACCTTCGTTGAAGAACGCGACACTATGCTGAACCGCGGCCCCGCACGTGTTTCTCCTCACTTCGTTCCCAAAATGATCTCCAATATCGCCGCAGGTCAGATCGCGATCCGCTGCGGCGCAAAGGGTCCCTGCCTCTCCATCGTTACCGCGTGCGCTACCGGTACCAACGCCATCGGCGAAGCATACCGCGCAGTCAAGCACGGCTACTGTACCGCTGTCATCACCGGCGGCGCGGAAGCATCCCTCCATCCGCTCTCCGTTGCGGGCTTCTCCAATATGACCGCGCTCACCACCGAGGCAGATCCCATGAAGGCTTCCATCCCCTTTGACAAGAACCGCTCCGGTTTCGTCATGGGTGAAGGTGCCGGCGCGCTCGTCATCGAATCGCTTGAGCATGCACAGGCAAGAGGGGCTGTCATCCTCGCGGAAATCGTCGGCTACGGCTCCACCTGCGATGCCCATCACATCACCGCACCCGATCCCGAAGCCTCCGCATCCGCACGTGCCATCTCCCTCGCCATGAAGGAAGCCGGATATACCTCCGATGACGTCGTTTACATCAACGCTCACGGCACTTCCACGCCCATGAACGACAAGACCGAAACCAACGCCATCAAAATCGCGTTCGGTGATGACGCAAAGAAGGTTCACGTAAGCTCCACCAAGTCCATGACCGGTCATATGCTCGGCGCGGCAGGTGCGGCTGAAGCCATCGCGTCCGTCATCGCGCTCCAGACCGGCACCATCCCGCCCACCATCCACTACACCACTCCCGACGAAGAATGCGACCTCGATATCACGCCCAATACCGCGGTGCAGGCAGATCCCACGCTCGCTCTGTCCACGTCCCTCGGCTTCGGCGGTCACGACGGCTGTCTCGCATTCCGCAAGTGGAACGGCTGACCCGGAGAATCGACATGAACAAAAAAGAACTTGAAAAGCTCCTGCCCCACCGCGATTCCATGCTCCTCATCGACGAGGCGGAGCTCATTGACGGCAAATCCCACGGCAAAATCCACATCCGCGGGGACGAATGGTTCCTCGACGGACATTTTCCCGGACATCCCATCGTACCCGGCGTCATCCTCTGTGAAATGCTGGCGCAGTCCGCGTGCTGCTGTCTGACCGATATGATGAAGGAAGGAACGCTCACCTTCTTCTCCGGACTGGACAAAGTGCGCTTCAAGAAGCCCGTTCACCCCGGCGACACCATGGAAACCGAATGCGAAATCACCCGCTCCCGTCACCCCTTCTATTTCGCCAAGGGCGTAGGTCGCGTGAACGGGGAAATCGCCGTATCCGCTGAATTTTCCTTTGTATTAACCGAAAAAGGAGAGGACTCCAATGGCTAATTCCATGTCAAAATGCAAGCACTGCGGTGCCGAAACCCTGAACTCCGTTCTCGCGGCGAATCATCAGGTTTGTCAGGCATGCGGCGGCTATTTCCGGATGTCCGCGCGTGAAAGAATCGCGTCCGTCTGCGACAAGGGCTCCTTTGAGGAACACGACGCATCCATGATCAGCGATGACGTGCTCCGCTTCCCCGAATACGCCGACAAACTGAAGAAATCCAAGGAATCCTCCGGCGAAAACGACGCTGTCATCACCGGTACCGCATCCATCGGCGGCAATCCCTGCTGCATCTTCGTCATGGAATCCGCTTTCATGATGGCGAGCATGGGTACCGTCGTCGGCGAAAAAATCACCCGCATCTTTGAGTACGCGACCGAAAATCAGCTTCCCGTCATCGGCTGGATCTGCTCCGGCGGCGCGAGAATGCAGGAAGGCGTGCTCTCCCTGATGCAGATGGCGAAGGTCAGTGCGGCAGTACGCTGGCACAGCAACGCGGGACTCTTCTACCTCGCGATTCTCACCGACCCGACAACCGGCGGTGTGACGGCATCCTTTGCCATGGAAGGCGACATCATCGCTGCCGAACCCGGTGCCCTCATCGGATTTGCAGGTCAGCGCGTCATCGAACAGACCACCGGTCAGAATCTCCCCGAAGGCTTCCAGCGCGCCGAATTCCAGCTCGAGCACGGCTTCTGCGACATGCTCATCCCGCGCCGTGATGCCGCAAAGATCATCGCAAATCTCCTCAAAATTCACACCCGGAGGGTCAGAGCATGAGTGCATACGAAAAGGTAATGCTTGCCCGCGCGGCGGATCGTCAGATGGGCAGCTTCTATATCAACCACATCATCGAAAACTTCACCGAGCTTCACGGCGACCGCTCCTTCGGGGATGACGGTGCCATTGTGGGCGGTGTGGGATTCCTCGGCGGCATGCCCGTGACCTGCATCACCATGAAGCGCGGCGACTCCCTTGACGAGAGAATCAAGCGCAACTTCGGCTGTCCCTCCCCGGAAGGCTACCGCAAGGCGCTCCGTCTCATGCGTCAGGCGGAAAAGTTCGGCAGACCCATCATCTGTTTCGTCGGAAGCCCCGGAGCCTACTGCGGCATCACAGCCGAAGAGCGCGGTCAGGGTCAGGCGATTGCGGAAAATCTCTGGGAAATGTGCGCCCTCAAGGTGCCGATTGTCACCGTTGTCTGCGGCGAAGGCGGTTCCGGCGGTGCGCTTGCCCTCAGTGTCTGCGACCGTATGCTGATGCTGGAAAACGCAGTTTACTCCGTCATCTCGCCCGAAGGATGCGCATCCATTCTCTGGAAGGACTCCGGCAAGGCAAAGGAAGCGGCGGAAGTGCTCCGTCTGACTGCGGATGACCTGTACAAAATGGGCATCGCGGACGAAGTGATTCCGGAAACCTACCGCACCCCCGAGGAAATCGCGGCAATTCTGAAAAAGAAGATCACGCTGGAATTAAAGCGTCTCACCGCCATCTCCACGCCCCGCCTTCTCGCATCCCGCTACACCAAATTCCGCCAGATCGGCGCGAAGGCGTAAAACCGAACATGCATCCCGGCTGATACGGCTTGTCCGTCACGGTCGGGATTTTTTCATGCATGGTTCGCCTGCGGTGTTTTTATGCCACGATTTTTAACAGATTTTGTTAACGATTGTATCTGGCACGCTTGCGGATTCTGTGGTAGAATAAAGGCAGAAACCAACCCACGGAGGTACACATGTTCCACGAAAAACTGCTCGCTCTGCGGAAGAAGCACGCGTGGTCGCAGGAGACGCTTGCCGAAAAGCTCGGTGTGTCCCGGCAGACGGTCGCGAAATGGGAATCCGGCGAGAGCGTACCCGATCTGACCATGGCGTCGGCGATTTCTGCCCTCTTCGGCGTCTCCCTCGATTCCCTCTCCGGCAGAACCGGGGTCACACCTGTGGGAAAATACGCCTTCGGTGCCGTGAAGCTCGGTGAGCGCGGTCAGCTCGTCCTGCCGAAAAAGTGCCGCGAAATCTTCGGTCTGGAGGCAGGTGACCTCATCATGGTGCTCGGCGACGTCGAACGCGGCATCGCGATGATGAAGGTCACGCCGGAAATGTTCCGCGTATTCGACGACGACGGGCTCCCCGGGGAGGACGAAGTATGAATGAACGGATTTCTCTGACCGTGCGGAGTCTGACAAAATCCTTCGGCGGCGTAAAAGTCGTGGATGATCTCAGCTTTGACGTGCCGTCCGGCAGTGTTTTCTCCCTCCTCGGCGTGAACGGAGCCGGAAAAACCACCGCCATCCGCATGCTCACCGGACTTCTCACCCCGGACAGCGGCACGGCATTCCTCGCCTCGCATCCGATGGGATCAGACGCCGCCGCGCGCATCATCGGACTGTCCCCGCAGGAAACCTCGACCGCGCCCAACCTCACCGTGGCGGAAAACCTCATCATGACCGCGTCCGTCTACGGCATGGACTCTCCGGAATCGCGCGCGGCGGAGATCATGGAGCGGCTTTCCCTGACCGATCACCGGGACAAGCGCTCGAAGCATCTCTCGGGAGGTCTGCGCCGCCGTCTTTCCATCGCGATGGGAATCATCCACGAGCCGGAAATCCTCTTTCTCGATGAGCCGACCCTCGGGCTTGACGTTCTCGCGCGCCGGGAGCTGTGGTCCCTCGTGAACGAACTGCGGCAGTCAATGACAATTCTTCTGACCACGCACTACATGGAAGAAGCCGAAGCCCTCTCCGATACCATCGCCGTCATGGATCACGGGCATCTTCTCGCCTGCGGAACCATGGAGGAACTGCGTCAGCTGACCGGACTGGTCTCACTCGAGGACATTTTCGTCTCCCTCGCGCAGAAAGGCGGTGTAAGATGAACACAAAACGCATTCTCACCTACGCACACCGCGTGACACTGGAGCTGCTCCGCGATCCGCTGTCGTATGTGTTTGCGCTCGGATTTCCGCTCGTGATGCTCGGCGTGATGACCCTCGTGAACGCGTCGATTCCACCCGAAGCGGCAATGGATATCTTCACCCTGCCCGCGCTCACTCCAGCCGTGTGGATTTTCGGGCTTACGTTCCTTATGCTCTTCACCGCACAGCTTCTTGCGAAGGACAGAAGCGAAGCGTTCCTCATCCGGCTGTATCTCTCCCCGATGACGTCGGCGGATTTTCTCATCGGGTACCTCCTGCCGAGTGCGTTTCTCGCAATTTTTCAGGGCGGAATCACGTTCGCGGCAGGTGCCGTCATCGGACTTTTCACCGGCGAGGTGCTGTCCCTCATCGGCATTTTCCGCTCGCTCGTGCTGTCCGTTCCGGCGATTCTGCTGTTCCTCTCCCTCGGACTCGTCTTCGGCAGTGTTCTCAGCGACCGCGCGGCTCCGGGCATCTCGTCCGTTGTGATCTCGGCGTCGTCCCTTCTCGGCGGCATCTGGATGGACGTGGAAATGATGGGCGGCGTCTGGCTCAAGCTCTGCCGTGTCCTCCCGTTCTACCACGCAGTCAGGCTCGCGCGGGCAGGCGTATCGGGAGAATTGGACGGAATCCCGCTCAGTCTCGCCGTGGTTTTCGGATATGCGGCATTGCTGTTCGTGCTTGCGGCAGTCCTCTTCGGCAGACAGCGCAGGAAATAAAGATAAAACGGTTCGATCCCATGGTAATTCATGGCAAATCGAGCCGTTTTTGGTATTGAATTAAGCATCCGCCCATGTGAACCCCGACGAGAGCAGGCGCACGCACTCCTTCGACACCAGCAG
>JAFUQY010000389.1 GCA_017472105.1 Clostridia bacterium
CTCAACGACTGCAAGTACGGCATGGACAAGCCGAACGACGACACCCTTCGCCTGACGCTGATTCACACGCCCGCCTACCCGTTCTCACCGAAATCCGGACAGGACTGGCAGGACATGGGGCTGAACATTTTCACCTACTCCATCGTCGGACATGCGGGATTCCGTGATGACACCGCAAAGGAAGCGGCAGAGCTCAACCAGCCCGTGATGCCGTTCACTGCTCCGAAGCACAGCGGATGCGGCAAATCCGTTTCGTTCGTTTCCGTGAGCGATGAGCATGTGCTCGTGAAGTGCGTGAAGAAGGAAGAAAAGGGCGACAGAATCATCGTCCGCGTACAGGAAACCTCCGGCAAGGGCTCGGCAGGACTGAAAATCAGGTTCCTCACCGGTCTGACCTCCGCTGTGGAGACGAACGGCTACGAGGACGAAATCGGCGCGGCTTCCTTTGATGAAGACACAATCACATGCGACCTGACGCCGTACGCGGTCAAGACCTTTGCTGTAACTCTCGCGGACTGCAAGGCAGTGAAGCCGACGGAGCAGGTGCACATCGATCTGCCGTATGACAAGCGCGTGACAACCTCCAACTGCGACCGGACTTCCGCTGAGCTCGCTGACGGCATCTCCATTCCCGCGGAAATTTACAGCGAATCCGTCACCTCCGGCGGCACCTCGTTCAGACTGGCACCGGCGGATCAGAAGAACGCGGTCACCTGCGGCTCTCAGCGCATTGCCGTTCCCGAAGGATGCGACCGGATTTCCGTTCTCGCCGCGTCCGTGAATGGCGACAAGACTGCTGTGTTCCACGTTGACGGCAAGCCCGTGGAAATCGGCGTGCAGGACTATAAGGAAAACGTCGGTTCCTGGACGATGATGGTCAACGGGGCACCGTGTCTCATCAAGCGCGACGAAATCGCCGTGAACTACACGCATACCCACGACGCTGACGGCGACAGACTGTATCTCTTTGCATATCTCTTCAAATATACAATCGACGTAACGGGTGCGAAGACTGTGACTCTGCCCGACGACGGCGACATCATCGTCATGGCTGCGACTGCATATGCGTCTGCGAACGATCTGACCGTGCCTGCCGCGCCTCTCTACGACACCGTGGACGAGCCTGCCGGCGAAAAGCATACCGTGACGGTTCTCGACTGGAACGGCAATGCGGTGCAGACCATGGAGGAATACGAAGGCGGCATCGCACTGGTCCGCACCGGTTCCTATAAGGACGGCTATGTGTTCAAGGGATGGGAAGGCGACGTTATTTCCGCTGTTTATGACAATGCCGTGATTGTGCGCGTTCCGGATCACGATGTGACTGTGAAGATCAAGGCGGAAAAGCTCGGCGACGACGTCCTGATGAACAAGCCGTGCAAGGCGAGCGGTGCATTCAACGAACAGGAGCTCGGCGAGAACGCGAGCAACGGCAACGACACATCCAAGTGGTGTGCGCATTCGGAAGACGGCACGCACTGGCTGGAAGTTGACGCACTCGAGCCGGTGACGGTCAACCGCTGGTTTGTGATGCACTGCGGCATGCATGAATCCGCATCGTGGAACACCCGCAATTTCCGTCTGGAATACAAGCTCGGCGAAGAGGATGAATGGCAGACTGCCGATGCGGTAACGGACAACGAAGAGACGCTGACCCTGCGCGAGTTTGCACCCGTGGAGGCTCGTTACTTCCGTCTGTGGATCGATCAGGCGACCCAGCATAAGAACGACCACACCACGAGAATCTTCATGTTCCAGGTATTCCGCGCGTAACGCAAATTTCTGACAAACCGAACCGGATTCTTCCATTGTATGGCGGGATCCGGTTTTTTTGTGCAAAATTTTCATCTCCCCGTTGACATTTCGGACGAATCCGTATAAAATAGAATCAGAAAAACATCCGAACGACTGAGAAAGGACAACGCCATGACACCTCTTGCCGAACTGTTTTACCGAATCGGAGAACCGTACGCCGCCGGACTGTTCGAGGAACCGGAGCAGGATTATTTCTACCGTCACGCCATCGCGAATGCGCGGTATCTGGAGCACGTGCCGCCCGCCGTTTATGACGCAGGGGAGCATCTCTATCCGTCGAAAAACAAGTATGTACAAAATGAATGTGCCGTTCAGCCGCAGTTTGCCCTCACGTATCAGGTGAACTGGGAACTGCTGGAGTCGAAGAGCAAGGAAGCCGCCGACGCCATGCGTGAATTTGCCGCAGTCAGCCATAATCCCGGCGGATGGACGCACGCGGCGCCGAATTATAAGCGGATTGTGCGGGAAGGGCTGAACTCCTACCGTGCGCGGATCGAGAATCAGCCGGACGGGCCGTTCAAAGCCGGACTTCTCGCGCTCGTGGATGGCATGAAGAGCTACATTGTCCGCAGTATCGACTACCTGAAGACGGTCGGTGTGCCCACTGAGCTGATTGCTGCGCTGGAAAAGGTGCCGTTTGCGCCGGCTGAGACCTATTACGAGGGACTTGTCGCGTGGAACGTGATCTTCTACTTCGACGGCGCGGACAATCTCGGATGCCTTGACGACGGTCTGATCC
>JAFUQY010000047.1 GCA_017472105.1 Clostridia bacterium
GAAAACCGGAAATCCGATGCGACCTGCGTGATCTTCCCGGGCGGCGGTTATGCGAGACGTGCTCCCCACGAAGGTCAGGGCTACGCGGAGTATTTCAACGCCATCGGCATGGACGCTTTTGTGTGTGAATACCGCTGCTATCCGCATACCTTCCCTCTGCCGCTCCTCGACGCGAGACGTGCTGTCCGGTATGTCCGTGCGCATGCCGCAGAATACGGACTCAATCCCGATAAGGTAGCGGTTATGGGCTCGTCCGCGGGCGGTCACCTTGCGGCACTGGTTTCCACCTACCGCGATCCCATCGACTTTGAAGACATCGACGAGATCGACAAGCTCTGCCCCATCCCGAACGCGACCATTCTCTGTTATCCCGTCTGCCACAAGCCGGATGACATCAACATTGCCCACGTCGGTTCTTTCCGCAATCTTCTCGGGGAAATCATCGAGCCGGAAAAGGTTTCGCCCGATCTTCTGGTTGTGGATTCCACGCCTCCCGCGTTCATCTGGCATACTTCCGATGACGGCGGTGTTGACGTACGCAATTCCTACCACTACGCATCCGCGCTCCGTGCACACAAAATCCCGCACGAAATGCACGTTTTCCCCTGCGGCCCGCACGGTCTCGGTCTTGCACCGAATCATCCGCACGTCGCTCAGTGGGCTGGACTGATGAAAAACTGGCTCGTCTTCATGGGCTGGCTGTCCGAATAAGCTCTGCACACGGTGTTTCCTCCGGGAGACGCCGTGTTTTCTCATTGGTTCGTTTGTGAAATATGCGCGCATTCCGCCGGTCGAAAAACTGTGGATTATGCCATTGTTTTTGACGGAATGCAATGTTATAATATAGTCGTAAGAAATTGCGATTACCGAAAACCGAACGGAGAAAACCATGACCGATACCAAGACAAAATCCCTGACCGAAGGCCCTCTCGTCCCGAGAATCATCCAATTCATCCTTCCCCTGATGCTGACCGGCATTCTTCAGCTTCTCTACAATATGGCGGACAGTATCGTCGTCGGACGCTGGGAAGGCTCGAGTGCACTGGCGGCGGTCAGCTCGGTCGGCTCCCTCATCAACCTCATTCTCAACGTATTCATGGGACTTGCCGTCGGTACTTCCGTTGCGGTTGCGCATGACTACGGTGCGAAGGACTACAAAGGCGTGGAGCGGATTGTACATACTTCCATGCTCCTCTCCGTCATCGGCGGCATCGCGGTCGGTCTGATCGGATTTGTATTCGCCGAAACCTTCCTGACGTGGATGGATTCCCCCGAGGATGTTCTGCCGCTGTCCACGATTTATTTACAGATTTATTTCCTCGGCACCCCTGCCAATATGGCGTACAACTTCGGCGCATCCGTGCTCCGTTCCGTCGGTGACACCAAGCGTCCGCTTTACTTCCTCACGATTTCCGGTCTGGTCAACGTGGTGCTGAACGTTGTGTTCGTAGCCGTATTCCATATGGGCGTTGCCGGCGTTGCGCTCTCCACGATCATTTCGCAGTATCTTTCCGCTGTGTTCGTCATCGTTCACATGATGCGCACGAAGGACTGCATCCGGCTCGATCTGCGCAAGCTCCGGTTCCACACGGACAAGCTCGTCAAGATTCTCAAGGTCGGTCTTCCCGCCGGATTCCAGGGGGCAGTGTTCTCCATCTCCAATGTCGTCATCCAGTCCTCCGTCAACTCCTTCGGCTCGCTTGTCATTGCGGCAAACGGTGCGGCGGGCGGTCTTGAGGGCTTCACCTACACGGCAATGAACTCCGTCTACCATGCGGCGCTCACGTTTGTCGGACAGAATGTCGGTGCACACCAGTACAACCGCATCAACCGCGTGATTGCCACGTGTCTTGTCACCGTTGCGGTGATCGGTCTGGTCATGGGCGGTGCGACCTATCTCTTCTCCGAACAGCTTCTCGGACTCTATCTCCCCGATGACCCCGACGCCATCCCGTTCGGACAGATCCGTCTTTCGTTTGTCGGACTGCCGTACTTCCTCTGCGGTATGATGGAAGTCATGACCGGCGGTCAGCGCGGTATGGGCATGTCGATTCTGCCGATGATAAACTCGCTTCTCGGCTCCTGCGCACTGCGGATCGTGTGGATTTTCACCGTATTTGCGGCAAATCCGACGCTCCCGATGCTCTACATCTCCTATCCCATCTCATGGACGATCACAACCGTCGCGCACTCGATCTTCTACGCCCTCCGCTTGAGGAAGCTGAAAAAGCAGGGCGAAATCGAGCACCGTGCCCGCGGCGTTGCCTGAAACTGAAAACAAGCAGTCGTTTTTTCGGCTGCTTTTTCTGTTTTTTATGAAATTTTTCGAAAAAAATCCACGCAATCATGGAACAAGGCACCTGTGTTCTGCGTCTTATGATATGAAACGAACTTTACGGGAGGATTCACGCATGAAAACGAATCGGAAGAAAACAAACATCGGACGCTCAGCTCTTGCGCTTGTGCTCTGCGGTGCTGTTCTGACCGGATGCCGCGCGGGTGCCTATTCTGCCGTCGAAGCGGAATATCCGGAAATGCCGCCGTATCCGGGGGATGAAGCGTCTCTGGGACACGAAGCGCGGCACGACGCATGGAATGAAGCACGCAAGGCTCTGCGGAATCAGCCCGACGGCTACCGTGACGCTCTCGACGGCTATTTCACTGCGGTGATCCGGGAATTCATGACGGACACGGACGGGGAAAACCGCGTATTCTCGCCGCTGAGCCTGTACTCCGCCCTTGCGATGACTGCCGAAACTGCCGCCGGAGAGAGCCGGGATCAGATTCTCGCACTGCTGGGGTACGACGATATGGACACGCTGCGCCGGAATGCGAAATCCGTGTGGGAGGCAAACTACATCGACGACGGTGCGTCAAAGAGCATTCTCGCAAACTCCCTGTGGCTGAACGACGATGTGCAGTACAATACGGAAACGCTGAACACGCTGGCGTCAGATTATTATGCGTCGTCCTTCAGCGGGGACATGGGCTCGGACGGGTACAACGCGGCATTGCAGACCTGGCTGAACGAACAGACGGGAGGACTTCTCGCCGACTGTGCCGCAGAGGAGCAGATGGATGCTGAGACGGTCATGGCGCTGATTTCCTCGGTGAGCTATTCCGGCAGATGGATGGGCGAATTTTCGGAATCGAAGACGGAATCCGGCGTGTTCCACGGTGCGGGCGGCGATGAAACTGCGCAGTTCATGCAGAAAAAAGAGATTGACGACTATTACTACTGGGCGGACTCCTTCGCGGCGTACTACATGGATCTGGAAAACGTCGGCGGTATGTGGTTCGTTCTGCCGGACGAGGGCGTGACACCGGATGACGTGCTTGCGGGAGAGGATTTCTGCCGCCTGATTCTCGACCGGATCAACACTGCGGAATCGGAGTGGGAAGACAGGGTTTATATCAAGATCAACGTCGGCATTCCGAAGTTCAGCGTGCAGTCGGAGCTTGCGCTTGCAGAGGGTCTCGGGAATCTCGGTGTGACGGATGTGTTCTCGCCGAAGAATGCGGATTTCTCGCCGCTGACCGCAGAATCCGACGAACCCGTCTGGCTGGACGGAGCCACACAGGCAGTGACGCTCGAAATTGACGAGGAAGGCATCACTGCCGCCGCATACACAAAAATGCGTTACTACGGAGCACCGCCGCCGCCGGAGGATGTGGTTGACTTCATCTGCGACCGCCCGTTCCTCTTTGCGGTGATGAGCAATGACGGTTTGCCGATGTTCACCGGTGTCGTGAATTCGGTTGAATAAACAAAACAACGGACTTTGATCTGTGGAAAAATCACAAATCAGAGTCCGTTTTTCGTCAGTCATGACGGGTTATCTCGCGTCGAAGGAGAACACATGCGCAGTTTCCGCCGTGTCATCCCAGAGGGAATCGACGCGCAGCTTCAGGGATACCAGCTCACGTTTCACCGGAATGTTCACGCAGTGGCGGAGATTGCAGTCGTCCGCATGCAGGGTGATTTCCTCGCCGCCGGGTGTTGTTCCCGTGACGGTGTACGATTTCGCAAGCGTTTTCGGCATTGTCATCGTCGGAGATTCGGGGACGATATTCGCGCGCATCGAGTGCCGTTTTTCGCACCAGTCGCCGGGAAGGGTCATACGGTCAAGGTCGGAGTCAAACACGATGTGTACCTGCGTGACTTCCGCGGATGTGCCGAACGTGTAGCCGACTGCCTCGCCGAGCGGGATTGTCACGCCCATGTCGCCGTCGCCGTAGGTGTGGTTGGTGCGGTCGATGCCGTTTCTGAGATTTTCGCATCCGGGTGTGAGCTCCGCATTTGCGATAAAGTCCGCGACTGTGCGTTTGTTGTACGGCAGGAAGCATCCGTTTTCCATCAGTCTCTGCTGAAGCTCGCCGATTTTTTCTTCATATACGCCGCGCGGTGTCAGTCCGCATTCCCGTGCGAGATTTGCCGCCGTACCAACCGCTTCGCCGAGGGTCGCACAGGTTGCCATGACGCGTGCGCTGCTCATTGCCGCGTGGCTGAGGGAAATGTTCCGTCCGGCAAAGAAGAGATTCGCGATGTTCTTCGAATACACGCACCGGTAGGGAATGCCGTAGGGCGCGGGAGTTTTGCCCCAGACGTTCGGGTTGCCTGCGTGGTAGAATCCGTCGGGATGGTGATCGTCAAGGGGCCATCCGCCGAACGCGATGATGTCGTCAAAATGTCCGCCGGAGAGTACGTCGCCCTGATGCATGATGTAGTCGCCGACCATGCGTCTGGATTCGCGCTTGCCGGGAAGGAATCCGAGAAAATCGAGCTGCCAGTAGTCCGCATCCGGCACATCCCCACTGTTTTTGATATAGTCAAACATCCCGTAAGCGAGCGAAACCAGCTCATCCCGCACTTCTTCCGTATCCGCAATGGAGTCCCGGTTGCCGCCGAGCTCGAGATACCAGAAATTCTCGGACACGTTTCCCATGTGCGGCTTGCGGAGCGCGATGACCTCGGGCGTCATTTTCTTTGCCCAGTCGGGTGCGATGAACACGGATTTCCGGTCGGATTTGCGGCACTGGATGAGACAGCTCATGCCCATCGTCTGCCGGTCGGCTTCGGTCTGGGATGTTTTCTCGCCGAACTCCGATGCCGCTTCCCGTCCGACACGGTACTGTGCACCGGTGAGAGGAGCGAGAATGCTGTCGCCGGAGCAGTCCGCGAAGTAGTCCGCTTGGACGGTGTGCCACTGCTGGGTCGTCGTCTGCCATCCGGTCACGCTCACGATTCTGTTTCCGTCCATGTCAGCGTCACAGCAGGAGCAGTTGAGAAGCATCGTGATGTTCTTTTCGTCCCGCGCCTTGCCGTAGAGGATGCCGTCCCAGACTGCGTAGATCTTATCGGGATTTTTGTACAGCGATTCCAGCTGGATTTCTTCGATGAGACCGGTTTCGCGGTTGTTCGAGCCGTCGGAGCCGCAGACCCACATCCGGATCTCGGACGATGCATTTCCGCCGAACATGGGACGGTCCTGCATGATGACGACCTTCGATCCGCCGCGCGCTGCCGCAATCCCTGCACAAAGTCCCGCCAGACCGCCGCCGACTACGCAGAAATCGCAGGTGTGATGAATTCTTGTCAGTGCCATAACTGCCTCCGTGGTGTTTTTTCTTCATTATATAAGAAAACAGCGCCCGCGTCAAGTTGTGACGGGAAAAATCCCCGTTGAAATTGACAAAACCGTAATTTCGGTATATAATAATGGAATCAGAACAACATGTGAAACGGAGACTGAATATGAGATACAAAGCCGCTATTTTTGATCTGGACGGAACCCTGCTTGACACCCTCGACGATCTGTGGGATGCAGTCAACGCGGTGATGGCGCACTACGGATATCCCGCGAGAACCCGGGAGGAAGTGCGTTCGTTTGTCGGCAACGGTGTGGAGCGGCTGATCGAGCTGTGTCTCCCGGACGGACCGGATACGCCGGATTTTGCCGGAATCGTTGCATATTACCGGACGTATTACAACGCGCACTCCGAAGTGAAGACAAGACCCTACGACGGCGTCACGGAGCTGATTGACCGGCTCGGAAAAGCGGGAATCCGCACGGCTGTGGTTTCGAACAAGCCCCACACTGCGACGGTGAATCTGTGCCGGAAGTATTTCCCCGGAATCGGTACGGTCGGCGGTGAGAGGGAAGCGGACGGCGTGCGGCGGAAACCGTATCCCGACATGGTTCTGCGCGCCGTGGAGGAAATCGGCGTGAATCCTTCCGACTGCGCGTACATCGGCGACTCCGAGGTGGATGTGCTGACCGCGAAGAACGCCGGCATGGACTGCATCTCCGTGCTCTGGGGCTTCCGTGACCGAGATATGCTTGAGTCCGAGGGTGCTGACTGCTTCGCTGAAACGACGGACGAGGTTTACCGGATTCTCGCAGAATAAAGCCGGAAACGGTTTCATACAATCAAACGGCGGTTATCCGCTGTTTTTTGTTTGCAGGATGAAATTGTAAAATTGCTGTGACTTTCCGGGGAAGAATGTCGAAATATCATTTACAAACCACCGCGAAAGTGCTATAATATGACCGGGTAGTGCCTGCCGTCGGTTATCATTGCGGCGGGTGCCCGGAGAGGTTATTCAATGGTTTTTTCCAATCTGTTCTTTCTGTATATTTTTATGCCGGTTCTGTTTCTGGCATATTTCCTTATAAAAAATGACGCGTACCGGCGGGCTGTTCTCGTCGCTTTTTCGCTTTTCTTCTACGCATGGGGTGAGCCGGTTTACGTCTTCCTCATGATCGGCATGGTGCTCGCGGACTACATATTCGGTCGCCTGATCGACAAATGCATCTCGGTTACGTGGAAAACCTTCTGGCTGGTGCTCGCGATCGTATCGAACCTCGCGGTGCTGTGCGTGTACAAGTACCTCGGCTTCTTCACCGAGACCGTCAACACCGTCTTCAGCGTGACCATACCCGTGACCCAGCTCGTCATGCCCATCGGCATCAGCTTCTTCACGTTCCAGACCATGTCCTACGTCATTGACGTCTACCGCGAGGATACGGAGGTGCAGAAGTCCTTCTTCAAGCTCCTGCTGTACGTTTCCTTCTTCCCGCAGCTCATCGCCGGTCCCATTGTCCGGTACAAGGACATCGAGGCACAGCTCGGCGACCGCAGCGTGACCATTCCCGACTTCAACGACGGTCTGTTCCGGTTCTCCCTCGGGCTCGGCAAAAAGGTTCTCATCGCCAACTGCTGTGACGCGGTTGTGACCCAGCTGTACTCCCTCTCCGAAGTCACATTTGCCGGACGCTGGGCAGGGGCACTGTTCTTCACGCTCCAGCTCTACTTCGACTTCTCGGGCTACTCCGACATGGCGATCGGGCTCGGCAAAATGTTCGGCTTCCGGTTCCTCGAAAACTTCAACTATCCGCTCATCTCGCGCAGTGCAACCGAGTTCTGGCGCAGATGGCACATGTCCCTCGGCACGTTCTTCCGCGATTATGTCTACATTCCGCTCGGCGGCAACCGTCACGATCAGCAGAGAAACATCATGGTCGTGTGGTTCCTCACCGGTATGTGGCACGGCGCGAGCTGGAACTTCATCCTGTGGGGCGTGTACTACGGTGTGCTCCTGATGTGGGAGAAGAAATACTTCCTCGGCACACTGGAGAGAATGCCGAAACCGGTTTCGTTCGTGCTGTCCCATGCGTACACGCTGTTCATCACCGTGTTCGGCTTCGCGATCTTCTACTTTGACAAGGGACTGTGGAAGAATCTCGGCTACCTCTTCGGCATCGGCGTGAGCGGCGTGACCAATATTTTCACCACATCCGTCGTCATGGAGAACATCATCCTCCTTGCCGCGGCTCTGGTTCTCTCGACACCTGTTTTCCCGGCACTGTGGAATTTCCTCACGGAAAAGTGCCGCATCCCCTACGCCGCACAGCGGATTCTCAAAACCGTGATTCTCATCGTGCTCATCGGCGCGTCCACGGTCCGTCTGGTCGGCAACAGCCATAACCCCTTTCTGTACTTCAGATTCTGACAGATTTTACCCATCAAGAGGCGATTACCTTGAAAAATAAGATTGTTGATATTGTTTGCCTGTGCGCGGCGGCTGTGCTGTTCGGTACGGTCGCTGTGCTGAATATCGTCCAGACGGACAGACCCACCGTTTCGGAAACGGAACAGCGTGAGCTGGCGAAAATGCCGGAGTTCACCTTCGAATCCCTCACCGACGGCAGCTTTTTTGCGGATCTGTCCCTGTACATCTCCGATACCTTCCTGTACCGCGACGCGCTTGTGGGTCTTTCCAAGGAAATGGACACCCTCAAAGGCGTGGCGTATGATGTTGGTGACAGCTTTGCACTCATTGGCACCTCCGACAGCGTGACCGGCAACGAAGACGCGGCATCCGCCGGTGTGGATCGTGTCAATGCCGCGCTCGATACGCTCCTCAACAGCGGAAACAACGCCGAAACCGAAGAAACCGCGGAACCGGAAGAAACCGTCGTCATTCCCGGCAATATTGCGCAGGGCGAGATTGTAGATGAAGACGAAACCTCCGCCGAAACCGAACCTGCGGAAACGGAAGAACCCGACGAGTCCGGCGACGGCTTTATCATTACGGATGACGACACCGGTGAGACCGTGGACGGCACGGAAGCGCCCGCCGAACCCGATCCGGAGACGGAACCCGAGGAAACCGAACCTGAGGAAACCGAGCCGGAAGTGGTTGTCACCGCGATTCATCTCTCCAAAACCAGTCTCAAGCTCACCGTCGGCAGCGGATCCGTGATTTACGCAACCGTGGACTCCTCCTCCGAATCCGGTGCAACCGTGCGCTGGTCGGTATCGGACAAGGATGTCGCGTCCATTTCCCTCAATCCCGAGGGCGGCATCGACGTCAAGGCTCTCGCAACGGGAACCTGCACGCTGACCTGCTCCTACGGCGATAAAATCAAGGAAACCTGCGAGGTCACGGTAACCGAGATCAACACGACGGTTGCAAATCCCGGTGCGGACAACGCGGACTTCCTGCTCAACGGCATGTTCATCTACGGCGACGCGGTTTATACGCAGGGCTTCTTCTCGCAGACCGGCTCCGAGCTTTACGCGAAGACTGCGCTGTACTACAAACAGCTCTTCGGGGAAGATGTGAACGTGAGCGTTGTTATGGCGCCCGTTTCCTCCATCGTCGTGGACAACCCGGAAATCACGGCAAAAATCCCGGATCAGAAGGATATTTTTACGAAAATGGAAGCGCTCATGGACGACAGCATCAATTTTGTTGACGTTTACAGCGAAATGTACGATCACCGGGACGAATACCTCTACTTCAAGAGCGACCACCACTGGACTCAGCGGGGCGCGTACTACGCATACCGTGCGTTTGCTGAATCCATCGGACTGGAGCCCGCGGCGCTCGACGACTTCGACTACGGCATCCGCAACGACGCATACAGCGGCTCGATGTACACCTACACCTACGACGCGCGTGTCAAGAATTTCGTGGACATCATCGAGGCGTTCTATCCGCGCAAGGATCTGACCATGACCATCACCACCGCAAACGGCGCGACGATCAACTACGACAGCTGTATTGTGGATACCAATAAAACCTACGTGACCTTCATCGCCGGCGACAACCCGTACACTGTTATCAATGTGCCCGACAATCCGCAGGACAAGAACGTACTCGTGCTCAAGGACTCCTTCGGCAACGCGTTTGTACCGTTCCTCTGCGAGCATTTCGGCAACATCATCGTTGTGGACGTGCGCCATTCCAGCTTCAACATCCACGATCTGCTCGGCGACTACGGTCTCTCCGACATCGTGTTCATGAACAACGTGCAGGCGGCAAACTCCGCGCAGTGGGCGAACATGTACCTCGCGGCGGTAGGTGTCCAGTAACCGGAGAATGTGCAGGGAAAATCCTCACGCAGGTCACCGGAAACGGATGCGGCAGCGCTTCATGGAAGACGGATTTGACAACTACCATCCGCATGAAGTGCTTGAACAGGTTCTGTTCTTCGTGATCCCGCGTGCAAATACCAACGAAACCGCGCATGCTCTGCTGAACCGGTTCGGCTCGGTGGAAGGTGTACTCGATGCGTCCGCGGATGAACTGGAACAGGTACCCGGCATCGGAAGGAAGGCGGCGGAGTATCTCGCGTCATTAAAGGGAAATTTCGCGCAGTCCGTGCTTGCGGAGTATCGCGATAAGGACAGCTTCGACGGTTTTGCACTGGCGTTTCTCGCGGATTTCGTTTGCAGTCCCGCGAAGCCCGGCAGACTGTGCGTGGTGCTGTCGGATGAACTCGGCAATGTCATGGCGGTGCACACCGTGGATGCGGTTCCGAATGACGACGGTGGGATCGACTGCCGGAAAACTGCGGAACGGATCGCGCAGATCTCGGGCTCCGCTGTGTGCAGAATCGTGACGTCGGATGATGAATTGATCGATCCGGAGCGTGCGGCTGTGCTGTTCCGGACCGTGAACGGGATGGGATGCAGGCTCGAGCAGATTCTGCTGACGGAAAACGGAAGTCTGTATCTGCTGGTTCCGTGATGATTACAGAACGATATAAATTTTATAAATGGAGGAAACAATATGAAACTCGGCATTATCAACGGCTGGGACGAAAACAGCTTCGCCTATGTGGCACAGAAGGGTCTGCACGCCGTGGAATTCTGCTGCAACCACAACTACGACAGCATGGAAGTTGCGGGACATGTGGACGAAATCAAGGCGCGGATGGCAAAGTATGACGTCATCGTCGGCTCCATCGGTCGCTGGGGACAGGTTCGCATCGACGAAAACGGTGAAATCATCCCCGAAGCCCTTCAGCACGACAAGAACCTCATCGACGCGGCGTCCGCACTCGGCTGTCCCGTATTCAATACCGGATGCAACGCTGTCGCAGGCAAGTCCTTTGAGGAAAACTGCGAAATCGCGATCAACTATTTCCGTACGCTGATCGAATACGCGGCGGGAAAGAACGTGAAGATTGCGGTTTACAATTGCAGCTGGGCGAACTTCGTCGTGGATGATCCCGCATGGGAAGTCGTTCTCGGCGCACTGCCGGATCTTTGGATCAAGTACGATACCTCCCACTGCCTCGGCAGACACGGTGACTACATCGCGGAAATGCACAAGTGGGGCGAAAGAATCGCACACTTCCACCTCAAGGGTTCCCAGTACATCAACGGCAAGCATTACGATGACCCGCCGGCAGGTCTGGACGACGTGAACTGGGGCGCAGTCATGAATCTGCTCTACACCAAGGGCTACAACGGCATGATCTCCATCGAGCCTCACTCCGGCAGATGGATGGGCGTGCGCGGTCAGTGGGGCGTGGACTTCACCATCAAGTTCATCACTCCCTACATCATGCCCGAGGATTACACCTGGAACGGCAACCCGTACATGCCGTAAGCTGACAAAAACAACGCAGGTTTTCCGGAAAAATCGGATTGCCTGCGTTTTTTTATTTCAATTCAATATTCGCCTGTGACGTTTTTCGCTTCGCCGTCGGTCATGCGGTAGACGACATCCGCCAGCGGAAGCAGGGTTTCGTCGTGCGTCACCATCACGATGGTCTGCCCGAACTCGGTGTTGGTCATTTTCAGAAGTTCGATCAGCTCAGCGGACGATTTCCGGTCGAGATTACCCGTGGGTTCATCCGCGAAGAGCACCGACGGCTGACCGATGAGCGACCGTGCGACCGCGACCCGCTGACATTCACCGCCGGACAGCTCCGCGGGAAGGTGATTCAGCCGGTCCGTGATCCCGAGACGCTCGCAGATCTGCCGGAAATACGCCTCGGACCACTCCCTTCTGCCGATCTGCATGGGCGCGATGATGTTTTCGTACGCTGTCAGAATCGGCAGAAGGTTATAGCTCTGGAACACAAAGCCGATCTTCTCGTTGCGGATCCGGCATTTTTCCTTTTCCGGCGCATCGTTGATATCCACGCCGTCGATGGTGATGACGCCGGAGGTCGGTGTGTCAAAGCCCGCGAGCATGTTCAGAAGCGTGGATTTGCCGCTCCCGGATTTGCCGCAGATCATGACGAACTGTCCGCGTCTGACTTCCAGATTCACGTTGTGCAGGGCGTAAATGGACGTCTCACCCTGCTGGTACAGCTTGGTGACGGAATTGCATTTCAGTATGATATCGTTTGCCATGGTTTCCTCCTCAGTCCGTATATTTTACGTTTTCCGCAATCGGCTCCCGCACCACGTCGTCAACGGTTCTCACAGCCGCCCGCCATGCGCAGATTCCGTAGCCGACGAGGGCAAGCACGCATGTGATTCCGATGAAGACGACGTAATTCAGGAGGGTGTCCATTCCCTCAAAGACCCATTGGTTGGTGCCCGGGACCTTGTAAATCCGGATCGATTCGTCCGCTATGCCGCAGAGCAGTGTCAGCCCGATATAGGAAATGACCGACATGACGACGATTCCGACTACCTGACGCCGGCCTGCCATCGATCGGAGGGATTCGCCGTCCAGACCGAGCGCACGCAGGATGGCAAACTCGCGCTTTCTGCCGTCCACATCATACGCGGTCACCGAATAGATCACCGCTCCCGCGCAGATGAGGAGATATCCCGCCTCCGTCAGCAGAAACAGTATCAGGAACGCGTCCCGGATGTCAGTGATGCGCCGTTCGAGGAAAACAGCCGAGCCGGTGTATTCAAAGAGCTTGAGCTGATGAATCTGTCGGTCATAGTCGTTGATGTAATCCCCGGACATGAGCGCGACGGTATCAATCCGGTTGACCAGCTCTTCCTCGCGTCCTTCCGCGCAATAGATGTTCAGCCGGGAATACCGCGGTTCGTCCCATCCCATGATGTCGGCGATGGTCTCGTCTGACACCGTGAATACCGCTTCGTAGTATGTATAATTGTTGATTTTCACTGTACGGATGCCGTCGTCGGAGATACTTGAGACCGTCAGCGGATACGGCTTTCCGTCGAGGGTGAATTCGACTGTGTCACCGACCGAGAAATATTCCGACGGTGCGATGCAGGTTCCGCGCGCCGGTACGTCTTCATCGCCGAACAGGGCAGAGCGATACTGGAAATCCTCGTGCAGGCTTGCTCCGTTGTATTCCTTCGGCAGATTCCTGACGTCGTCGTTTCCGAACGGATTGAGTCCCATTTCGCGGTAATCTTCAACCGCAGTGACGCCGTCCAGTGAAAGCATCAGCTCGGCGAGGGATTTTGTGACCGACCAGCTGTCGATGCTTTTGACGTCCGACGAAAAAGTATAGGTCAGCGTGCCTTCATACAGATATTCGCTCGGGGATTTGCCGGTGGAGAGAAACGCGCCGACGCACATGGTCGTAATCATGATCGGAAACGCGGTCAGTGCGGCGAAGAGAACCCGGGTGGGCAGGAGATTCTTCCCGTTCCGTCTGGATTCCGTGCGTCCGTAGAGCGAGAAATCGGGAGAGCTGACATACTTCACCGATGTTTTCGCAACGTACGGGGTTTTTGTGTCCGTGCCTTTCGTCAGTTCGGTGACGGAGCGTTTTTTCATGGATTTCGTGCAGAGGAAAATCGCGAGATACGCCGCCAGAATGTACGACAGCAGGGCAAGTCCGACACCGGGCCACGGCACATGGAAGTGCAGAACCGAGTTGAGCTTGTAGTCGGTATAGATGAATTCGCTGAGCCGGCAGACCGCGTACATTCCGACGAGGGAGATGAGAATTGCCGGGACGTATGTGACGAGGGTGATTCCGACTGCTTCGATCTGATTGATCCGCCGGAGAATCCGCATCGGTGCACCCATTCCGCGCATGGCGGCGTATTCCTGCTTGCTCCGTCGGATTTTCATCCCGAACACGAGCGTCATGGACGCAAGATGCATCAGGAACGAAAGGAAGATGACGAGGAACATCGAGCCCGACGTCATGGGATTGTTCGCAAGCGCGCGCAGGTAGTATTCGTTGAACAGGCCGCAGTGGTGGAAATACGACGACGCGACTCCGAATTCATTGTAGAGCCGCCAGTATTTCAGATACGGTTCGCGGTTGTTCAGATGCATGTCTTCCATGACCCGTACGCCGGTCCTTGCGTAGGTGCCGTAGTCCGAGCAGTATTCGTCGTGCAGCTGAACGAAGCAGATATATGTACCGCCGTTTTCCGCTGCCTCCACGGATTTCACGTATTCCAGCTGCCGGAGACGTTCCACTTCGTCCGATTTCAGCTCCTCCATGACCAGCTGTGTTTTAATCTTGTAGTACGCCAGATCCGAGCGGTATTCCGATTCGATGAATATCATGAGCGAATTCATCAGCAGAACCACGCCGAACGCGATGCAGATGACCGGCAGGAACGCACGCCGCCGCTGTTTCAGTTCACGCTTTGCATACTGCATGGCAAAGGATTTGTTTTTCATGGCTCCTCCTGTGTGATGTTTGTTAAATACAGTATATCACACAAATGGACGCGTGTCAAGATAATTGTGTCTAATTTTTACAAAAAAAGAAATTCGTGTTTCCTCTTGCAATTCCGCGCAATCTGTGGGATAATACCGGTAACGGAAACATAAAAAATAAGGAAGGAAATTATGGATATCCTCGGACACCTGAAAACCGTCACCCGCCACCGCAATCTCGTCATGCTGCACTGCTTCAAGTGCGGAATCCCGTACCGCGGGCTGGTACACGATCTGTCAAAATTTTCGCCCGCCGAATTCATTCCCGGAGCGAGATACTACGAAGCCGGCAAGCGCAGTCCCAACGAACACGAGAGGGAAGTGAAGGGCTACTCCACCGCGTGGCTCCATCACAAGGGCAGAAACCGCCATCATTATGAATACTGGTACGACGTGAGCCTGAAATCCCGCACATACGAGCCGGTTCCGATGCCGATTGTGTTCCTCAAGGAATCGTTCTGCGACCGGGTTGCCGCGACGAAGGTTTACAAGGGTGAGAACTACAAAAGCTCCGACCCGCTCGCGTACTTCAAAAGCCGTCCGTCCGAGCAGCTGATGCATCCCTGCACGGCGTGTATTCTGGAAAAGTGGCTGACCATGCTTGCCGAAGAAGGTGAGGACGAAACCTTCCGCTATATCCGCTCCGTCGGAGATGTGAAATACGCCGAAAACTGTTCCCGCAGATGCAGGTGAATAACCGTCGGTTTTTGTGAACGGAAAAAGCGATAATTATGCAAAAACAAATTCATATGACGGGATTCTGAAAATGCAGGAAATTTCATTCCGGTAATCAAATTTCGTCGAATTGCACCGGAATTTCGGGCGGATTTCGCGCAAAACTGAATTTTTGGAGAAAAAAGTTGAGAAAATCTGGATTTGCTATTGCAATTTACCATGAAATCATGTATAATCAATCACAAGAAATTCATTTTTTCTGACCGAACAATTTTCACTCAGGAGGACAACATGAAAAAGAGATTATCCCTCATTCTCGCGCTCGTTATGATCGTGGGCATCGTACTCACATCCTGCGGAACCGCTTCCAAGATGGTTATGGGTACGGGCGGACCTACCGGCACTTATTACGCATTCGGCGGCGTGCTGGGTCAGTACATCAAGAACAATGCCGGCGTGGAAGTGAACGTGGTTTCCACCGACGGCTCCAAGGCGAACATCCAGGGCATCGACGCGGGTGACTATCAGATGGCTACCGTGCAGTCCGACGTTATGGCTTACGCATGGGCGGGCACCAACTCCTTCGCTGACGACGGTGCGATCCAGACCTTCCGTGTGATCGGCGGTCTTTACGCAGAAGCGGTTCAGCTCGTGACCATGGATCCCGAGATCAAGAGCGTAGCTGACCTCAAGGGCAAGAATGTTTCCATCGGCGCTCCCGGCTCCGGCGTTTACTTCAATGCAATCGACGTTCTCGCGGCAGCAGGTCTGACCGAAGAGGACATCAACGCGCAGTACCAGAGCTTTGGTGACAGTACCGAAGCGCTCAAGGACGGCAAGATCGACGCGGCGTTCATCGTTGCAGGTGCTCCCACTCCGGCAATCACCGAGCTTGCAACCACGAACGAAGCATATCTTGTTCCGATCGACGGTGAAATCGCAGAAGCCATCATGGCAAACTGCCCCTACTACACCACCGTTACCATTCCCGCGAATACTTATCCCAAGCAGGAAGCCGACATTCAGACCGTTACCGTCAAGGCTACTCTGATCGTATCCGCATCCGCTGACGAAGAAACCGTTTATGAAATCACCAAGGCGATTTTCGACAACGCTTCCGCAATCGCGGCAGAACATGTAAAGGGTGCTGAGCTCACTCTCGAAAATGCAACCTCCGGTATGACCGCTCCCTTCCACAAGGGTGCTGCAAAGTACTTCACCGAAAAGGGAATTACCGTAACTGCCGAATAATTCTGCAATGCAATTCACGGGACTGTGGTTTTCAGATCGCAGTCCCATTTTGCTTTATCCCGCTTGAAAGGAGCAAACAATGGCACTCAAACTGTTCAAGAAAAAAGAAAAAGCACCCGTGACGGAAGCGACCGACCTTGAGTCCGTCATGAAGAAATACGACCAGGAGTCGAACGTGCGCATCTGGGAAGGCAAGCCGAAAATCGCGGTTACCTGCGTGCTCGCGGCGTTCTCCCTGTTCTGCATTTACGTGACCCTGTTCACCACATGGCTGGAGGAAATCCGCCTGACATCCTTTGTTGCGCTCATCGTATTCATGGGATTCATCGTGTTCCCGGCGAAAAAGGGCATCCAGCGCGTGAACTACATGCCGTGGTATGATATCGTCGCCATGATCGTCGGTCCCGCGGCGTTCCTGTACTTCACCGCAAATGCACTCACCATCATCCAGCAGGGCGCAAAATTCCAGATGTACCAGATTCTCATCGGTATCGTCGGTATTCTCGCGCTTGCGGAAGTGTGCCGCCGTGCCGTAGGTCTGCCGATTCTCATCGTAGCGGCATGCTTCATCGTCTACGCGCTCACAGTGGGACTTGCAAATCCCACCTTCAGCGGACGTCTGAATTACGTGATCCGCACGCTGTTCTACTCCAAGGAAGGGATTCTCTCAACACCCGTCAACACCTGTTCGAAATACATCGTCGTGTTCATCATTTTCGGGGCATTCCTCGAGAGAACCGGCATCGCGGACTTCTTCATTCAGGCGGCTAACGCAGTCGTCGGCGGATTCTCCGGCGGTCCCGCAAAGGTTGCCGTTGTCGCAAGTGCACTTGAGGGCATGGTATCCGGTTCCTCCGTTGCAAACACCGTGGGAAGCGGCTCCATCACCATCCCGCTGATGAAGAAAACCGGCTACAAGCCTGAATTTGCAGGTGCGGCTGAGGCTGCTGCGTCCACGGGCGGTCAGATCATGCCTCCCATCATGGGTGCTGCCGCGTTCCTCATGTCGGACAACATCGGCATTCCGTATTCCGAGATCATCAAGAGCGCGATTCTTCCCGCACTGCTGTACTTCGCGGGTATCTTCATCGCCGTGCATCTCGAAGCGAAGAAGCTGGGTCTGCGCGGTATCGACAAGAGCGAGCTCCCGAAGTGGCGACTCCTCGTCCGTCAGGTGTATCTGCTCATCCCGCTGGCGGTTCTCATCGTGCTCGTAACCACCAACTCCAAGACCATCCAGACCGCGGCTGCCATCGCAATTCTCGCGGCAATCGGCGTCAGCCTGCTCAGCTTCGTTCTCAGAACAATCAAGAGCGGCAAGTGGAATCGGGATACTCTCCGCGATTTCGGCAGAACCATGCTCAGCTTCTTTGAAGCACTGGCTGCCGGCGGTCAGGGTACCATCGCAGTTGCGGCGGCATGCGGTATTGCAGGTGTCATCGGCGGCACCATCACCATGACGGGTCTTGCAAACCTCATGATTAACGGTATCGTCACCATCGCGAACGGCAGGGTTATCATCGCGCTGTTCTTCACCATGATCTGCTGCATCATTCTCGGCATGGGCGTTCCCACGACTGCAAACTACTGCATCATGGCGGCAACCTGTGCTCCGATCCTCGTCCGTATGGGCGTTCCGCTGATTGCGGCTCATTTCTTCGTATTCTACTTCGGTATCGTTGCCGACCTGACACCTCCTGTGGCACTGGCGGCTTACGCAGGCGCGGCGATTGCTCAGGCGAACCCCATGAAGACGGCACTGCAAGCAACCAAGCTGGCAATTGCGGCGTTCATTGTGCCGTATGTCTTCGCGCTCAACCCGATCATGCTGTTTGAAGGGGAAACCACTATATTCCAGATTCTCCTGATTACGCTGACTTCGCTGCTCGGTATTTTCGGCGTCTCGGCTGGTCTGGAAGGCTGGATTCTGACGAAGATGAATCCCGTTCAGCGTCTGATCTCTGCGTCGGCGGGCATTCTGCTCATCGATCCCAGTCCTGTGACCGACGTCATCGGTGTTGTTGTCATCGCGCTCATCATCGTATGGCAGATTCTTCAGAAGAAGCGCAGTGATTCCGCACCGACTCTGAAAGCGGCTTAACTGAAAATTTATCAAAAGCGGTGGACCAATATCTGCCGCTTTTCAATTGAGGTGAAGATTATGCATAAAAATGGAAAATGGGCAAGGGAAATTCTGGATTTGCAGGAGCCGGACGGGAAGTGGGGCTGTTTTCACTCCCTCGCACAGTCCTACGGCGCACCGAAAACGACCGAGCAGGCTCTCCGTCGGCTCAAGCGGCTCGGATTTACCATCGAGGACGAATGCATCCGGCGGGCGGTTTCCTACATGGACGACTGCCTGACGCGGAAGAACAATATCCCCGACTGCCGCGAAAAATTCCACGACTGGGACGTGTTTACCGATCTGATTCTGGCGACAGGGATCCGGCAGTTCACGAAGGAAAACGCAAACGCCAACGCTGTCGCGGAAAAATGGGCGGCAGTCATCACGGCGGGATTTGAAGGCGGCGGTGCGGATCCGGAGGCATGCGGAAGTCACGGAATCTACCGGCGGAGCGGAGTCTGCAATCAGGCGCGTTACGAGGAGGCTTACCGGGACATTCTCAAGCCAAACGGCGGCGTCCTTCTCGGATTTGCGAATTACTACCACGTTTCGCTCCTCGCGGGATGTCTCGGGGAAGAGGCGGAATCTGCGTTTCTCGAGAATATCATCACCGGCGAGCGCGGGATTTACTATATTTACGAAGGTCCGCTTACGATACTGCCGGCGGAATTTCAAAGCAAAGCAGCGAGCCGGTATCTGGCGGCACTGGAACTTCTCGCGGACTACCGTCAGGCAGGGGATATGCTCACGTCTGCGGTGGACTGGATCATGGAAAACCGCATGCCCGACGGTCGCTGGGACATGGGAAAAAGTGTAAACGACAAGGTGTATTTCCCGCTTTCGGACGACTGGCGCAAGGCTGAGACCCGCACGGCGGACTGCACGGAGCGGATTGGTGCACTGCTCGGAAAACTTATTCAAAACAGATGATTAAACTTTCATAAATTGCAATTTACTGTTGACAATTATTCAGAAATGCTGTATAATAATCAGCATACAGCCTGAATATTGAAACATCAGACAACAGAAACTTCATTTTCGGAGGCATCCATGGCACTCACTCTTGCAGAAAAAATACTGAAAAATCATATCGTTGACGGCGAGCTGGTGAAGGGTACGGAAATCGGTCTGAAGATCGACCAGACCCTGACCCAGGACGCGACCGGTACGATGGCATATATTGAATTTGAAGCAATGGGTATCGATCAGGTCAGAACCGAGAGAAGCGTGGCATACATCGACCACAACACCCTCCAGTCCGGCTTTGAAAATGCCGACGACCACCGCTTCATTGCATCCTGCGCGAAGAAGCACGGCATCTACTACTCCCGTCCCGGCAACGGCATCTGCCATCAGGTGCATCTCGAACGGTTCGGCGTCCCCGGCAAGACCCTCATCGGCTCCGACAGCCATACTCCCACCGGCGGCGGTATCGGCATGCTGGCAATCGGTGCGGGCGGACTTGACGTTGCGGTTGCCATGGGCGGCGGCGCGTACTACATCACCTGCCCGAAGATCGTCAACGTGGAACTGACCGGCGCACTTCAGCCGTGGGTTTCCGCGAAGGATGTCATCCTGACTCTGCTGAAGATCATGTCCGTCAAGGGCGGCGTGGGCAAGATCATCGAATACACCGGCGAGGGCGTGAAGACTCTCTCCGTTCCCGAACGTGCAACCATCACCAACATGGGCGCGGAACTGGGGGCAACCACCTCCATTTTCCCGTCCGACGAAAATACCCTCGCGTTCCTCAAGGCACAGGGCAGAGAAGAGGTATGGACTCCTCTCGCAGCGGACGACGGCGCGGTTTATGATGAGTACATCCACATCGATCTTTCCTCTCTCGAACCGATGGCGGCATGTCCCCATTCTCCCGACAATGTCAAGTCCCTCAGCGAAATCGGTAAAATGAAGATCGATCAGGTCTGCATCGGATCCTGCACCAACTCTTCGCTCATGGATATGCTCAAGGTTGCCTACATCCTCGACGGAAAGACCGTGCATCCCGACGTTTCCCTCGCCGTTTCTCCCGGATCCAAGCAGGTTCTCGGCATGATGGCGGAAAACGGTGCGCTCGGCAAGATCATCGCGGCAGGTGCGAGAGTGCTGGAATCCGCATGCGGTCCGTGCATCGGTATGGGTCAGTCCCCGAATTCCAAGGGTATCTCCCTCCGTACCTTCAACCGCAACTTCGAAGGCAGAAGCGGCACCAAGGACGGTCAGATTTACCTCGTATCTCCCGAAGTTGCGGCGGCTTCCGCTGTGGCAGGCTACCTCTGCGATCCCCGTGAACTCGGCAATATGCCCGAATTCGTGATGCCCGAGAAGTTCACCGTCAACGACAACATGATTACGCTTCCCGCACCGGCTGACTGTGCAAAGGACGTTGAAATCCTCCGCGGTCCCAACATCGGCGAATACCCGAAAACTGAACCGCTGACCGACACCATCGCGGCGGACTGCTCCCTCAAGGTCGGCGACAATATCACAACCGACCACATCATGCCTGCCGGTGCAAAGATTCTCCCGCTTCGCTCCAACATTCCCGCGATCTCCAAGCACTGCTTCGCGGTATGCGATGAAACGTTCCCGGAACGTGCGCTGTCCCTCGGCAAGAGCATCATCGTCGGCGGCACCAACTACGGACAGGGCTCCTCCCGCGAACATGCGGCACTGGCTCCGCTCTACCTCGGCGTCAAGGCAGTTATCGTGAAATCCTTCGCGAGAATCCACCGTCAGAACCTCATCAACGCCGGCATTCTCCCGCTCGAATTCGTGAACGAAGCCGACTACGACACCATCGAACAAGGTGACAGCCTTGTGATCGAAGGTCTGCTTGACAACATCGGCAGCGGTGAGATCACCGTGAAGAACACCACCCGCGGCACCTCTTTCGCCGTCAAGTGCGAGCTGAGCGACAGAATGAAGGACATCATCCTCTGCGGCGGTCTGCTCGAATACACCAGAAACAACCTGAAATAATCGAATTTGGAGATATCGTATGGCTAAGATTAAGATGACAACGCCCCTTGTCGAGATGGACGGGGACGAAATGACCAGAGTGATCTGGAAATGGATCAAGGAAATTCTCATCGAACCCTATGTGGATCTGAAAACCGAATACTACGACCTCGGTCTGGAATACAGAAACGCGACCGCTGACAAAGTGACCGTGGATTCCGCGGAAGCGACCAAGAAGTACGGCGTTGCGGTCAAGTGTGCGACCATCACGCCCAATGCGGCACGTATGACCGAGTATAACCTTTCCGAAATGTGGAAGTCCCCGAACGGTACCATCCGTGCCATCCTCGACGGTACGGTGTTCCGTGCGCCGATCATTGTCAAGGGCATCACTCCCTATATTCCCACGTGGACCAAGCCGATCACCATTGCCCGTCACGCATATGGCGATATCTACAAGAACACCGAGATGAACGTACCCGCAGGCGCGAAGGTTGAACTGGTCTGCACCGACGCAGAAGGCAACGAAACCCGCAAGGTGGTACACGAATTCGGTCAGTCCGGCGGCATCGTACAGTGTGTGCACAACATTGACGCATCCATCGCCTCCTTCGCACGTTCTTCCTTCAACTATGCCCTCGATCAGAAGCAGGACGTATGGTTCGCGGCAAAGGACACCATTTCCAAGACCTACGACCATCACTTCAAGGACATCTGGCAGGAAATCTACGACAGCGAATACAAGGCAAAGTTCGAAGAAGCGGGCATCACCTACTTCTACACCCTCATCGACGACGCCGTTGCCCGCGTGATCCGCAGTGAAGGCGGCTACATCTGGGCGTGCAAGAACTACGACGGCGACGTGATGAGCGATATGCTCGCAACCGCGTTCGGCAGTCTTGCGATGATGACCTCCGTGCTCGTTTCTCCCGACGGCGTTTACGAATACGAAGCGGCTCACGGCACCGTTCAGCGTCACTACTACAAGCACCTCAAGGGCGAGGAAACCTCCACCAACAGCGTGGCGACCATCTTCGCGTGGACCGGTGCACTCAGAAAGCGCGGCGAGCTGGACAATCTGCCCGATCTGTGCGATTTCGCTGACAGACTGGAAAACGCGTGCGTGAAGACCATTGAAGACGGCATCATGACGGGGGACCTCTACACCCTCTCCAAGCTGGAAAACAAGAAGAAGGTCAACACCCTCGACTTCCTCCGCGCAATCGCCGAGAGAATCTGAATTTTATAGGCAAAACAAAACCGCTCAATTCCCATTTCTGAGGAAAGAGCGGTTTTTCTGTGCTTATTTTCTGACGGGCTTCGGCGGAATGGGATCTTTAATCAGCTCATAATCACCGGAGCGCAGGATCTCGATGAGCTGCTTCTCGCTGGTGACGGGAACATCGGTGAGAATGCCGCCGTCGGGGATGTGATGCGGGTCGTGGTGGTCGGTGCCGGAAGTCATGATCTTGCCGTACTTTTTCGCCCACATTTCCGCGATGTCGTTGTTGGAGTTGTGTCCGGAATGTCCGTTGTACACCTCAATGCCGTCGACGTCGTTCGGATTGGTGGTGGTCATACCGAAGCGGAACGGATGTGCCTGAATGGTCAGGAACCCGTCCTCACGCGCGGTCTTGACGAAGTCGCGGATGCTCTGCTTGAGAATATCCGGGCGGTCTTCAAGGTACTTGCGGTCAAAGCCGTAGACAAGGTAGTCGTTGAAATTGGTGACGAAGCGGAATTCCAGCCCCATCAGAATGTTGAGCCGTCCGTCGGCTGCCGCAACGAGCTTGTCATATGCGTCGTACTTCTGCTTGACCTTCGCCATCCAGTCGCTGTCCATGGAATCTGGGCAGAAATGGTTGGTCAGAACGATGGTTGTGTAGCCGGCGGCGAGATATTTCTCCACAATGCCTTCCACGGATTCATGGGAACAGCCGCTGGCGTCTTTGCTGTGGCAGTGGAGTTCGGTTTTGTACTGTTTCATCGGTTATGCTCTTTCTACAAGGATAGTCTTGATTTCAAAAGGACGGAAGCTCAGCTTGATCCTGCCCTTTTCCATGGGAAACTCTTCGATCGTTTCTTCCAGCATGTTGGTCAGCCGCGCGGATTTTGCACCGTGGAGGGTGAGCGTGCAGTTGGTGGCACTGCGTTCCGCTTCGTACAGACGGAGAACATACGCATTCGGTACGTCTTCCGCAGCCTTGACGGATTCGCAGATGATGTTGGACGCGCTCAGACCGAACAGTGCGGGAACAGAGAACTTCACATCCACACCGGCGAGCACATCGTAGTTGAACGCATATGCAGGCTGAACGACGGATTCCGCGCAGAACGGACCGACATGGGGAAGAAGCGCGTACTTCATGTAGTGAACACCGAAGTCGGTGACAGGGTCGGGACGGCATCCGCCTCGCTGGAGGGTCAGACGGAGATCACTGCCTTCTGCGGAAATACCGTACTTGCAGTCGTTGAGGAGTGCCACACCGTAGTTGGTCTCGGAAATGTCGGACCACTTGTGGTTGCAGATTTCAAACTTCGCACACTCGAGGGATGTGTTTCTCGTTGTGGGACGGTCGACGTGTCCGAACTGGATTTCGTTCTTCACAAATGCGGAGCGGACGTTTACGTCAAAGCCTGCCTTGAGAAGGGAATGACGCTCCTGCCAGTCGAGCTTGAGTTCAAAATCGATCTGACGGCTGCCTGCGTGGAATACGGTGTCAACGGTCGCGGTGGATTTGCGTCCGACCTTGTAAACGGAGCGGATGCGGTATTCCACGGCACCGTCGGAGACAACTTCGCGGGACTGGAGTGCGGTGACGGGCTTGAGCTTTCTGAAAATGTCGTCCTCAACTTCCCAGTTGTCGTAAGCGGTGGGCATGTCCTCGCCGAACCACAGCGTACCGAGCGGAGCACCGTTCACGTTGGCAACTTCGCGGTCCTTCTGCTTGTCGATGAGGGAGGCGATGTATCCGTTTTCATCAAAAATAACGGTGTAGTAGGGCGTTTCGAGCTTATTGCCGTCCGCGGTGAAGCGGCTCTTCTGCTCGGTTACGGGAGTCTTTGTGTAATTGACAACGCCCATCGCGGGAATTTCCGCACGGAACGCGGTCACGGTTTCGCCGTCCTGATTCTGATAGGTCTGCGTTGCTTTGTTTTCCAGACCGAACGCGCCGGGGAGGACAACAGCGGACTGACGCTCGAAGGAAAGGGGATTGAACAGGGAAACATTGTTGTCCGCATCCGCCTGCATCTTTGCGAGGGAGCCTGCGGTCTGTGCACCTGCATCCGCGATCATCTTGCGCATTTCGGGTACGGCAACTTCGTAAACCTTCGGGATGGACGTGCCGGGAAGGATGTCGTGGAACTGGTTTTTCAGAAGAATCTTGTACAGCTCATCGCGCGCAGCCTTGTCCGCGTCATCAGCGAGAACGGAGGCAAGCTCCATGTTGTGCAGCGCGATTTCAGCCTTGCGGTTGTTCTTCTTCACGTCGTGCATCTGCGTCAGTGTACCGCGGTGGAATTCGAGATACAGCTCACCGTCGTACAGCGGCAGCTTGTCGCGGCGTTCTTCGAGATTCTGCATGTACGCACTTGCCGTAGTGGGTTCGATTTCGGGCATGCCGCTGAGATTTTTCACACGCTTGAGGTATTCAAGCATGCCGTAGGTCGGACCGCCGCCGCCGTCACCGAAGCCGTATGCGGAGAGACGCATGTCGTTGGACTTCTTGTCGCGGATCTCGGTCACGGTGCCGAGCAGGGTGCGTACGTCGGGCATCAGATGCATGCGGTTGAGGTGGGTGATGACCTCGGAGCCGTCGATGCCGCGCCAGATGAAGGTGTCTGCCGGGAACTGGTTCAGGTCATTCCACGCCATCTTGGTGGTGTAGAAATACTTCACGCCGGAGCCCTGCATGATCTGCGGGATTGCGGCATTGTAGCCGAACGTGTCGGGGAGCCAGAATGCGTCGGAGCGGTAGCCGAGGTGTTCTTCGGTGAAGCGCTGACCGTAGAGGAACTGACGCACCATGGATTCGCCGCCGGTCACGTTGCAGTCACATTCGACCCAGACGCCGCCGTTGGGTTCATAGCGTCCTTCGGCAACCTTCTCGCGGATGCCTTCGAAAATGTCGGGGTAATATTCCCGCATCCAGTCGAGATGGAGCGCGGAGGACTGCATGAAGGTGTAATCCGGGTACATTTCCATCAGATTGAGGGTCTGGGAATACGTTCTCGCGCACTTGCGGATGGTTTCGGAGACGGGCCAGAGCCATGCGGTGTCCATGTGGGAGTGCCCGATGACGCCAATCTTGCCGCGGGAACGGTCACTGCCGGCTTTCTCAAGCGCGGGAGCAAGGCATTCGCGGACCTTCTCGCAGGAATAGCGGATTTCCTCTTCGTCAGCGGATGCGGGATCCTGAAGGAGGAAGGGGAACGCGTTCATGAGGCATTCGTGCGCCTTCATTGCAGTGAAGTTTTCGCCGGGGAGACGCGCGATCTGCAGAACGGTGGAGAGATCGAACACGAAGTCGCGCATCAGCTTGTCCACGATGCAGAGACGGATGCCGTTGTAGCGGTGACGGTAATTGCCCTTCCAGCCGTCGTCGTTGTAGTGCGAGTACGGTGTGCAGTCGAGGCAGACGTGACCTGCATAGCATTCAAACGCAAGCTGAACGGTTTCACCTGCCTTCGCAGACGGGGAGACGAACATGGCACTGTGCTCGCCGCCGATGAAGCGGTTCTTGGAGTTGATGATGCCGGCAGGCTTTCCGTCGCGGAAACAGAGGATTTCCACAGCGTCCGCATCGGGAATGGCACAGAGAATCTCACCGTCGAGCTCAGCGGGAACCGTGTATTCCGTCACCAGCCAGAGATTGGAATATTCCTCACCCCACTGTGTTCCGGCGGGAATTTCGTGAAGCAGGGAGGCGTCCGGAACCTTTCTCAGATGCTCATGCGTTTCCATACCGTACACTGCGGATGCGCGATCCGCTGTCCTGAAAATCCGCGCGGCGTAGAGATCCAGAACATTGTCGAATTTCCGGTACGTCCGTTCGATATAGTTATGATTGTTCATGGGTTGTCCTTTCCGATCGTAATTTTTCTTTGTACAGTATAGCATAATTATTCACATAAATCAAGGGAATTTGACCAATTGCGGGCAGGGAATGGGAAAGTGCTGAAATAATAATCCAAAAAAACCGAAGAAATTTTGCAAAAACTGTTGACAAATCCATTTTGCGGTGCTATAATACAACACATCAACCGAATAAAAACACAAAAGACTATGACGAAGACTGATTTCAGTCATACACCAGTACAGAGAGTCCGCGGCGGTGGAATGCGGATATGGCAGACGGAAATCATATCACTTCCGAGTCGGGAAAGGAAAGGCGGAAACGCTGAGTAATGATTCCCCGTACGTGCAGCGTAATCGCACAGGGCTTGTCTGAGCCTGCTGAGCGGCATACTTGGTATGCAATTTGAGTGGTACCGCGAATTTGAATTTCAAGTTCGTCTCAAAGAAAAATTGAGACGGACTTTTTTATTGGTTCAATTGTCCGTCTTCCACAATAATATGATTTTACGGAGGAACCTGTTATGATGGAAAATATCATCGAGAAAGTTGCGGCGCGTGTTCGCGAAACCCGACTGACCTGTGAAATTTCCGAAGAAGAAATGGCGCAATGTACCGGTGTAACTCTGGAGCAGTACAGAGACTACGAAGCCGGCAAGAACGACTTTACCTTTACCTTCATTTATAAATGTGCAGCCCGTTTCGGCGTAGACACCACCGACCTTCTCAAGGGTGAAAGCCCCACACTGAACGAGTACACCGTTACCCGTGCAGGCGAAGGTCTCCCGATTGCCCGCCGCGAAGGCTTCCAGTACTACAATCTTGCTCCGATGTTCAAGAACAAGATCGTGGAACCGTTCTACACCGTTGCGAAGTACAATCCCGAAGAACGCGCCCAGCAGATGAAGATGAGCCAGCACGAAGGTCAGGAGTACGACTACATCCTCTCCGGCAAGCTGCTCGTTTCCGTTGACGGTCACACCGAAATCCTCGGCCCCGGCGACTCCATCTACTACAACTCCGCAAAGCCCCACGCGAACATTGCGTACGAAGGCGACTGCGAATTCCTCGCGCTCATCATCTCCAACGGGGAAGCCGCATATGACACCAAGAACGTTCAGACCGAAGACACCGTCAAGCCCGTCGATCTGCAGAACGTGCTCTCTCCGCTTCCCGAAAATCCCGTTGCCGCTGACTTCATCGAATGCACCGAGGAAGACGGCAAGCTGAAGAAGATCGCCTTCAAGAACGAAGATAAATACAACTTCGCATACGACACCGTGGACGCCATTGCCGCAAAGGATCCCGACAAGGTGGCGCTCCTCCATCTCGACGTCAACAAGAACGAACGCCGCTTTACCTACAAGGATATCTCCCTCCTTTCCAATCAGGCGGCGAACTACTTCGATTTCCTCGGAATCGGTCACGGCGACACCGTCATGCTCGTTCTCAAGCGTCACTGGCAGTTCTGGATCGCATCCATCGCGCTGCATAAGCTCGGTGCTGTGGCAATTCCCGCGACCCACATGCTTGTGGAACACGACTTCGACTACCGCTACAAGGCGGCAAACGTAAAGGCAGTCATCTGTACCGCCGACGGTGACACCGCAATGCACGCGGAAAACGCCGAAAAGAACGTTCCCCAGGATATCATCAAGATCATCGCAAACGGAACCCGTCCCGGCTGGCATTCTTTCGACCGTGAATTCAAGATGTTCACCAACGAATTCGAACGCCGTGAAAATGCATGCGGCAGTGAAACCATGTACATGCTCTTCACCTCCGGCACCACCGGTTATCCGAAGATCGCCGCACACAGCTACAAGTACGCGCTCGGTCACTACATCACCGCAAGATACTGGCACAACGCTGACCCGAACGGCATCCACTTCACCATCTCCGATACCGGCTGGGGCAAGGCTCTCTGGGGCAAGCTCTACGGTCAGTGGCTCTGCGAAAGCTGCGTATTTGCGTATGACTTCGACAAGTTCGACGCGGCCGACATCCTCCCGCTGTTCAAGAA
>JAFUQY010000390.1 GCA_017472105.1 Clostridia bacterium
CGTACACTTCGTTTTCGCATGTCGTGATTCCCGCCGATATTACGGTGATTGACCTGCATTATCCCTATGCGATGAACAGCCAAAGCTCCTACCGTACCCTCTCTCTGCCGCGCGGACTGACTTCCGTTGCAGAGTTTTCCTTCCGCGGAACGCTGGATACCATATACTTCCAAGGCACGAAGGCGGAGTACAAAAAGATCAGCATAGCGGATCAGAATCAGGCGCTGACCACATGCAGCAATATTATCTACTGCGACAATGTCACCGCTCCCGTTGTAACCACGCATCCGCTGGATACATTCGCCGTCATGGATACGGAAATTACCCTGCAAGCGGAAGCGGCAGTTGGCGACGGAACCGTGTCGTATCAGTGGTATGTCAATACAACACGCTCAACCAAAGGCGGTACGGCGATCAGCGGAGCGACCGGATCCAGCTATACATTCACGCCTTCCGCGCTCGGGAAATCCTATTATTATCTGAAAATTTCCGTTACGGATTCCTCTGTCAGCGGCGTGAAGACGGCTTCCGTGTTTACCGTCCCCTGCGAAGTGCATGTATTTGAGGAGCTTCCTTCCGAATCCGGCAAACTTGGACCTCAAATCGTTTATTACAAACTGACCGACAGTGAGATTGTGTACATCGAAGGAAACGGCGAGATCACTTCCGATGTATGGCTGTATCTGGGCAATACGACAGTCTGCATCGATGCCGGGATTACATACATTTCGGAAGAGTTTATCGCTGAGTGTTGCGGCTATGCCAAAGGATATGTTGTCGAATCCGGGAATCCGCGTTATGCGCACGGCGAGAGCGGGGAACTGTACGACATGACCGAAAAGAAGCTTCTTTCTCTTCCGTACTCCAATCCTACGGCGGATTTTGTGATCCCGGATGGGATTGAATGCATTGCTGAAAATGCGATAACTTCGAACAATCTCAATACACTCACGATGCCTGCCAGCCTGACGGAAATCGAGGGCGGGATTGAGGCGGAATTGAGTGAGATTATTCTGGATGAAGGCAATACGGCATTTTATCTGGACGATTCCGGTGCATTGATTCACAAAGCGGACAAAAAGCTGGTGAAGTATCCGAATACTGACGCGTCAGGCTATGTCATGGACGACGGAATCCGTGAGATCGCACCCTATGCGTTCCGTCGTTTGCGCCTGAGCAGTATTGAGTTGTCCGACAGTCTTGAGCGCATCGGAGAATATGCCTTCTACAACTCCGGCGTCGAAAGAGTTTTCCTGCCTGCATCCCTGACAACCATCGGTACGGAGGCATTTGCGTACTGCTACAACCTGTCCGACGTGTACTTCCTTGGGGACGTGCCCGAAAACTGGGGCTATGATCCGTTCTGTCACTTCTCCAGTGCCGAACCGGTGAAACTCCATTATACGGAAGGCGGCAAAGGATGGTCAACCCCGACATGGAAAGACGTTTATGATTTTGAATACAGCACTGCTCTGTTCGACAGTGAATTTGTACTGAGCGGTTACGCCTGCGGAGATAACGCAAAATGGTCCTTCGAAGACGGCGTTCTAACGATTTCCGGGCTCGGAGAGATGTGGGATTACCCATGGAACAGTACTCCGTGGCATGAATATGGAGACTCCATCAAAAAGATCGTTGTAAAACGCGGCATTACCGGAATCGGAGATTATGCGTTCATGCAGCTGATAGACTTGACGGAGGCTGAGCTTCCCGTTACTCTTGAGACAATCGGAAATAGTGCATTCTGGAACAGTCCTGATCTGAGAAAGATTACAATTCCGAAGAACGTGACGACGATTGAGCAGGAAGCTTTTCGTTACAGCTATAATCTTACGGAGGTGTATTTTGAAGGAGATGTGCCGGCAGAATGGGGACACCGTGCGCTGTCGGATGATACTGATGCCGCGGATATCACGATTTACTATTGCGGAGATATTGACAGCAGCTGGGATACTCCGGAATGGGTTTCCCCGGATGAGCTGACCTATAAAACCGCGCCATACACTGTGACCGACGATACCGTCACCGTAACCGGTTCAATCGTATCCTACGGCACACCGGACGGCGCGATCACTGTGACATTAACCGATACCTCCGACGACAGACTGGGTGTCTTCACGGCGGAGGATGCGGCATTTGCGATTGAAGATCTCGAAAAAGGCTCGTACACGCTGGAATTCAGAAAGACCGGCAGTTTCCCGGTGAGCACGGACATCACGGCTGCGGATTCGGATCTGACGGTTGATGTGACGCTGGCGCTGATCGGGGATGTAAACGGGGATCTTCTCTTCGACGACACGGATATGGACCTTCTCACCCGGTATTTCGCCGGTCATGATGTGAGCCTGAAAATGAATCCGGCGGATATCAATCAGGACGGCACCGTTACGAGAAGCGAGATCATGATCCTCGCAAGATACCTCGCAGGCTGGACGGAGTATGCCGGATATCTCAGCTGATCCGCGCGTATCCTGCACAAATCAACTGAATCACAACTGAAATGCCCTCCGGCAGACGATATGATTTTATCATAACGACCGTCAGAGGGCATTTTTTCATTTGCTGCAAATGCGGATGCGCTTGTAAAATCATGTATCCTGTGATATAATTTCCATAGAATCCAGCCGGATGAACGCTGTATCCGGATCTGCCAATTCTCACGATCACGAAAGGAGACTCCCTATGTTTACCATCGAAGGAAAACGCATAACCATCACCGTCAATCCCGAAAAAGCCACGTTTGCCTTCACGCTCTCTTCCGGTGCCGAATGGACTATGTCCGGCAGACCGTATGTGGAGCTGACCGACGGAACCGTATTCTGCCTTGATGAAGCCGAAATGCAGTTCAGCGAACGGAAAACCGGCACATGGCACGGCTGCGGCATCGATTACACCCTGTCCTGCGGGCTGATTCTGCATACGCTGGTGTATATCGAAAACACCCGGGACGACATTTACTTTGTCAGCCGTCTGGAAGGGGACACCCGTGGACAGGTGCAGTTTGTGTCATTCCCGTCAGCCGTGGATTTCAACGGTACCGAAGCCGGTCACGGTTATACCGTACTTCCGCGGATGCAGGGCACGCTGATTCCCGCCGGTTCGCCCATCCGGGTATGGGACGGCACAATCTACGAACGGGATGCCTATATGCCGATCTTCGGTCAGGTGCGTGACGGCTCCGGTTATCTTGCCATTTACGACACGCCCTACGATGCAAAATACAAACTCCGGGATGAAAACGTGGAACCGCTCTTCCGCACATCCCTCGGCTATATGGCGTATCCGCGGAAGATGCTGTACCGGTTCTTCGGAAACTGCGACTACAACGATTTTGCGCACAGCTACCGCGATTATCTTGCGGAACGCGGTGAGATCTATACGCTGGCGGAAAAATGCGTGAAGAACCCGGCGGTAGAACGGCTCATCGGTGTGCCGATCATTCATGAAGGAATCGCCACCCATATCTCACCGGAATCCGATTACTACAACAGGGACGATCCCGCGAAAAACGATTACTATACCTCCTTTGCGGCCCGTGCCGAACAGCTTCGTGCTCTCCGGGAAAAGGGACTGGATGAAGCCTACATCCATCTGGACGGCTGGGGCAATCACGGTTACGACAATCTCCATCCCGATCCGTTTCCGCCTCATGAAGGAGCAGGCGGTGCAGAGGGCATGAAACAGCTTTCCGATACCGCAAGGGAACTCGGCTACATCTTCGGGATTCACGACCAGTACCGGGATTACTACTACGATGCTCCCTCTTTCGATATGAACAACGCGATCGAGAACATCGACGGTTCCCATCCGTTCTGCTCCGTGTGGTACGGCGGGCCGCATTCATGGCTCTGCGCGTCACTGGCACCGGAGTATGTGCGCCGGAACTATGACGAATTCGAGCGGCTGGGCATCACCATCGAAGGCTCCTATCTGGACGTGTTTTCCGTGGTATTTCTGGACGAATGCTTCAATCCCGAGCATCCCATGACCCGGAAACAGTGCGCCGATGCCCGCAACGAATGTCTGAACATCCTCACCGCCCGCGGAATCATTCCAAGCTCGGAGGAAACGCTCGGCTGCATGATGAAGTCGCAGGTGCTCTGCCATCACGCGCCCTTCTTCACATCCGATCTCGGTTCCGGCAACGCATCCGCTGTGGGAATTCCGATTCCGCTGTACAATCTGGTGTACCATGACTGCGTAGTGATCCCGTGGATCGGCGGCAGGGAAACAAGGGGCGGCTGGGGCATTCCCGGTACCGACTCTCCGTGGATTTACGCCATTCTCAACGGCAACCCGGTATATTGTCCCATTCTGGCGGACGAAAAACGGATTGCAGAGGTAAAAGAAGCCTGCGCCGTTGCGAAAAAGCTCGCGAAACAGCAGATGGTGAAGCATGAATTTCTGAACGGAACGTACCGGAAACAGCGCACGACATGGGCGGACGGCACCATTGTGGAAGCGGATCTGGACGACGGCAGCTATTCCGTGGTATCCGGCGATACAGAATAAGGAGCGTCCTATGTCCATCACAGATTCCATCAGAACCTCCCTCCTGATCCGCGGCGACGAGACCCACGCATTCCGTGACCCGACGGTGTATCTCAAAGACGGCATTTTTCGCCTGTACTGCACCCTCGTGGAAACGGAAGAAGACGGAACGGTTTATATGTACACGGTCGCCATGCGCTCTGCGGATCTCGTTCACTGGAGCGAGCCCGAAAAGCTGACGCCGCGCGACCGGTCATGCAACTACTCCAGTCCCGGAAACATCGCTGCGCTTGACGGGGAATACATCATGTGCCTGCAAACCTATCCGCGTGAGAACGGCGAGAAATACGGCAACGCGAACGCACGGATTTACACCATGACGAGCCGCGATCTGGAGCACTGGACGGAACCCCGCGTCATTCCCGTCAAGGGCGATATCCCGGTAGCGGAAATGGGCAGAATGATCGACCCGTACCTGATTTACGATAAAAACAAGGGACTGTGGAACTGCTTCTACAAGCAGAACGGTGTCAGCCGATCCGTCTCCCGCGATCTGAAGCACTGGGAATTCTGCGGCTCCGTTTCCGGCGGCGAGAACGTCAGCGTGATTGAGAAGGACGGCGGATATTACATGTTCCACTCGCCGCACAACGGAATCGGCGTGAAATTCTCGACCGATCTTGAAAACTGGCAGGACGTCGGTGATCTTCTGACATTCGGACAGAACGACTGGGACTGGGCAAAGGGCAGACTCACCGCCGGATTTGTCCTGCCGTATGAGGAAGACGGACGCACGGTCTACCTGATGTTCTTCCACGGCACGGGTCCGGAGGATGAATCGGTCGTATTCGATACCCATGCCTGCATCGGACTGGCGTGGAGTGACGACCTCATTCACTGGAACTGGCGCTGAGCCGACTGAAACTTATGACAACGACAGAAAGGAAAAATTATCATGAAATGGCAGGATTTTGCACCCGTCACCACTTCACGGGTGAGGGAAGATATTGAGTGGAGCATCCATTATGCATACGATACCGCACAGACCGGCAGACCCCGCGTTCTCCTGATCGGGGATTCCATCTGCAACGGGTATCAGGGTACTGTGAGAAGACTGCTTGACGGCAGAGTGAACGTATCGTTCTGGGCGTCGTCCAAGTGTGTGACCGATCCGGATTATTTCAGAGAACTGGATTTCATGCTCGACGACAGACCGTATGATATCGTCTGCTTCAACAACGGTCTGCACAGCCTCAGCACCGACCGCGCAGAATGGGATGCCGCATATGAAGCCGTGCTGTCGTTCATTCGCGCAAAACTGCCGGATGCACTGCTGTCCCTGACTCTGAGCACGCCGCTCAGGGACGGGAATCTTACAAAAATCTCCGCGTCTCTCAACGAAACGGTGCTCCGGCTGGCGGACGAGAAAAATCTGCCCGTGATTGACTTGTTTGACGCCATGAAGGATCTCGACCGGGAGGAATACTGGTCGGATACCTATCATTTCAGACCGGCGGCAGTTGAGATGCAGGCGAAGATCATCTCCGACCATGTTCTGAACCGACTTGGACTCTGAAAGGAGAATACCATGCAGTTTGAACCCATTGAGCAGTGGATCTGGCTGCCCCAAGAGGCATATCCGGCAAATCAGACCACACTCCACACAACCATGTACGGAAACGCCGCACAGGACGGAAACTACACCGTTGTCCGATGCGAAAAGCAGTACCGGCTGAACAAACCGATTCAGTCCGTTCACATCCGGACGAGCGGTGACACCTTTTTCCGCCTGTACGTCAACGGAATCCATCGGATCACAGGGCCCGCATCCGTCGGCGGCGATTTTCTCACCAATGAGCGTGTTCGTTCCCAGCATTATGCGAATGAGCTGACGTTTGACGCAGAATATCCGGGACTGAATGACGGAATACTCGATTTTTCCGCAGTC
>JAFUQY010000391.1 GCA_017472105.1 Clostridia bacterium
CACCAGCGAAAGATAGTCGTACCCGCCGATGTGGTCGTTTTGGGTATGGGTCAGGAAGAGATGGTAGATTTTCTCAGCTCCCAGCTGACGCATTGCCGGAATCAGCTTCGCAGGGGACGCGGAAACACCCGTATCGATCAGGGTCACCGTTCCGTCGATCAGGAGCAGAATGGAGTCCGCCTTCCCTGCCGCGAGATAGAGAATCTTCACGTCATGCTCGCCCGCAGGTTCGATTTCCTGCCATGCGCCGAGAAGTTCGCGATCCTCCTTGCCGTAGACTGCCGCACGGCCCGACCGGGTTTCATCGGATACGCTCTCCGACTCAGCTTCATACGCCGGGACTTCCGCATTGCAACCGCAGAAGCAGAACAGTGCCGCCAGCAGAAACAGTAGTTTTCTCAATTTTTCCTCCATTATATATAACATCACGCGATGCCGCACAGGATGGCGAACCGGCTCACGATTTCCGCAGCTTCTGCACGGGTGGATTTCTCCGCCGGAGCGAGCACGCCATCATCCTCCACGACGATCAGGTCATTTTTCATACAGTAGGACACGCCGTCGATCGCCCAGTCGGAAATCGCATCCCTGTCCTCGTACAGCAGTACCGTTTCCTCGAAATCGAGATCACCCGCATACAGCCGGACACCGCACCGCGCGACGATTTTGTACATCTGCTCATGCGTGATTTCGCCCATCGGATCGAACAGGCTGCTGCCGATGCCGTTGACGATGCCCCAGCGCGCCGCCCATTCGACGTACGGTGTGTACCACTGACCGGGCTCCACGTCGAGGAAGTAGTCGTCATCGTAATCCTCGGTATCAACGCCGCAGAGACGTCCGAGCACCGTCACGAACATGGCGCGGGTCAGCGTTGCATCCGGTGCAAATTTTGTGGACGATACGCCCTGGAACAGACCCTTTCCGTACACGTACCGCACCGCGGAGTAATACGAATCCAGACGCGACACATCATCGAACGGCAGAATCGTCACCGTCCGGTGGATATTGAAGTCCGTGATGGTAAAAATTCCGGTTTCGGCTGCCTCGTCGTCCGGTGACGAAGCGAGCAGGTATTCCACGGTATTTTTATAAATCACCGATCCGAAAATCCGGCGCTCGGTTTCTTCGATGAAAATGTCCATCTTCCCGGTATCCGGGGCGTAGATGAGGACATTCTGCGGGGTATTGATGAACAGATACCCGAGGCACTCGGACAGTCCGGAGAAAACACCCATCCAGTACCGGTCGGTCATGCCTTCGACGTACCATTTGTCGGAAAATGTATAGATATCGCTCCGGTACCGCCCGTCGATGAGGGACACGGAGAAGGTGGAAGTTTTCGGATCGATGTAGTACCACTGCCGCTCGATGTAAATCATGCGTGACGTGATGCCGCTCCAGATTCCTTCGGCACGGGAACTGCACCGGAACGCGCTCTCCCAGCCGTAATGCGGATTTTCCGTCTTCTGAATTGCTTCGTCGTCCAGGAGGAAGTTTTCGTGAAGCACGCGTCCGATGCGGTCAGGGGAAGGATCGTCGTACACCAGATCCACGTGGTACCAGACACCGTCGATTTTCACCAGATTCCACGCGTGATTCATTGCGGGACTGGAAACCATCACGGCATCCACGCCGAGCTCGCGCATTACGGCAACGTACGCCAGCGAATACGCCTGACAGACACCCGTCCGCTCCGTGAAGAGTCGGTAGGCATCGAAAATCGTCTGACTGTCGTCATAGGAGAAGGACGCGATGATGTAGTCGTGCGCCCAGAGAGCAAGCTCCAGCTCCGTCATCGAGGGATCCGCTAGCGAAACGATGTAGGCAAGCTCCGCCTCATAGTTCAGCGACGCCTCCTCACGCTCCGATTCATCCATCGTGTAGCGGAAATTCACCGCAGTCACGTAATCCCGGAAGCCCTGCGTCACATAACCGTATGCGATTTTGCTGTCGAGGTAGAAAAACTCGGGACAGGACGCGACAATGTCACCGTAAATGCGGGAAATATCGCCGGCTTTGATTTTCAGATCGGTCAGATCCGCCGACTCCTCTCCCGCTGCAATCGCTTCGTACATCCGCAGGTACGCTTCATCGTATCCGTCGATGAGTTCCCGGTACGGAGACGCGGTGACGATATCCGCAGATACGGTTACAGTCAGTCCCAGCAGAGCGGCGAGAAGCAGGATCGGGTATAGTAAGTATCGTTTGCAGAAATTCAATATGGTTTTCCTCGGAATTCCGCGTCCGATCGAAGGCAGGATGTTCACATTGTACGGAAAACATGAACCGGACGGGAATTTTATATTTATAAAGTATTAATAAATGCCGTAAAAAATCAGACAGCCGGACATTGTTTCAGTCCGGCGTATCTTATCATCTGAATTGGAATCAGTCAGCGAAGGGATCGATGAGGGCGTGCATATTCTGCATCAGTTCGGGAACTTCAACGGATCTGCCGCATTCGAACGCGAGCCATCTGTCGTATCCGGTCTTCTGGATTGCAGCGAAGATCTTTTCGTAGCACATTTCACCGGTACCGGGTTCACGTCTGCCCGGGTTGTCAGCGATGTGGAAGTGACCGATGAGGTCGATGTTTTCCGTGATGTTGCGGATGACATTGCCTTCGGAAATCTGCTGATGATAAATGTCAAAGAGAATCTTGCAGTTGGGGCTGTCCACTGCCTTAATCATTTCGGTTGCCTGAGGCGTGGTAACGAGGTAGTAGCCTGCGTGGTTTACGAGGATGTTCAGAGGTTCGAGAACGATCATGATACCTTCCGCTTCTGCGATATCGGACATCGCACGGAGGGTATAAACGCAGTTGTAGAACTGTCTTTCGCTGGAGCAATCGGACCGGGTGTTGCCCACGGTAGCGATGATGTTGGGAACGTTCAGGGTCTTTGCCGCCTGTACGGTTTCACGGAAGCTGTCGAGGAACGCCTTTCTGGTGTCTTCCCAGACCATGCCGTGGGACCATGCCATCATCTTGTTGTACTCGTCGTTTTCCTTGGACTGAATGACGATTGCGGTGGAAGTCACGCCGGTTTCTGCGAGCACTGCCTTAGCCGCTTCCATGTCAACGTCCTTCCAGCCGAGCTGTTCTACGCCCTTGAAGCCGTTTTCCGCACCGGTACGTACTCTGTCACACCAGTTACCGCCGAACCAGCCGCCTGCTGCCGAAAATTTCATAAAAAATACCTGCCTTTCATAATATAAGCCGAAGTATGGTTTTATTTAATTTTACCTTATGCACTCGTGTTTGTCAAGCGGTTTTTGTGGATTTTTTGCCTTTTCCCATCTGAATTTCCTGTGATGTTTCTGAAAATTGCGCACATTACATTGCATCGCCGGGGAATTTGTGCTATAATACCCATGCCTCCATTTACCGCTTGATATCCGTCAAGTTTTCCTATATAATATATACAGAAACCCTGCAAACGGAGGCAATTATGAAATTCGATCAATTTTTCACCGATATCACCCGGCTCGTGATGACGCTTCTGCTCGTCGGCGGACTCGGCACACTGCTCACTGCCATGCATGTCGCCTGTGATCCCGATGCGGCGCTCTCCGCGTATCACTCGGTCGGTCCGATGGCGGAGCACATTCTCGCGGGCAGTGCGGCATATCTCGCGCTTTCCGTGATCTGTGCGAAAATCCGCGGCAGTCTGCATGATACCGATGAAACCTGAACAAACTAAAGGGAGAACACCATGATCCCCACTGTGTTTCACGATACCCTTCACCGATACGGCATGGATGACGCCATGTACCGGGCGGGCGTTGTCATCGTCGGCTATTCCGGGGGCGCGGATTCGTCCTGCCTGCTCCGGCTTCTCGGCACGTGGTGTCACGAAAACGGTGTCTCGATCGCGGCGGCGCATGTCAATCACAGAATCCGCGGGGATGACGCCGACCGGGATGAAGCCTTCTGCCGCAATGTCTGTACGGAGATGAACATTCCGCTGTACACCGGATCGTTCGATGTTCCCGCGCTTGCGGAAGAGTGGGGCATGGGACTGGAAGAAGCGGCGCGGCGTGTACGGTACTCATTCTTTGACGAAGTTTCGCGTGAGCTCACGGGCTCCCCTGACAAAGCCGTCATCGCAACTGCACACAACGCCACGGACAACACGGAAACCGTCCTGTTCCATCTCATGCGCGGCACCGGACTGCACGGGCTCTGCGGCATCGCCCCGATCCGTGACGGACGCTTCATCCGGCCTCTTCTGTACATCCCCGGGGACGATATCCGTCAATGGTGCGCGGACAACGGCATTCCGACCGTCACCGACGCGACAAACGCCGACACCGCATACACCCGCAACCGCATCCGCCACGACATTCTGCCGCATCTCAGAAGCATCACGCCGTCACCTGAGGACAGCATCTCGCGCATGACCGCACTGACCCGGCAGGATGACGACTTTCTGGAATCGACCGCACTCTCCTTCGCGGGAAGCGGCACATCTCTTAACCGTGGTACGGCGAAAAACCTGCATCCTGCGATTCTCTCGCGCGTTCTTCGGATTCTGTACAGCCGGACGGCGGCGGATTCCTCGATGGGTGAGGTTCACGTCCGTGCCTGCATGGAGCTGATTACGGGAAGTCTCACCGATGCATCGCTGGATCTTCCCGGCAGCATCCGCTTCGTCACCGACAGAAACACGGCGGGATTTTTGAAACCGGACGATTCTCCGCAGCTGCCGGAGCACTTCGAGATTCCATATGACGGCTCGGATTTTGAGAACGAAACGTACTGTCTGACGTTTTTCGGAGGAATTCCGGACGAAAAAAGCGCGAAATTTACGTCTTATTTAAATAAAGAAGAAAATATTTACAAATTATCAATACACAAAACATTCCGATTTGATAAAATAATAGGTACATTGAAAATCAGAAACAGACGCGAGGGCGACACCTTCACCTACGGCGGCATGAAACGTCGGGTAAAGAAGCTCCTCACGGACAAAAAGCTGACAGCTGCGGAAAAAGCCTGCCTGCCCATTCTGTGCGACGACGGCGGTATCGTCTGGATTCCCGGATTCCCGCTCCGCGACGGCATGGAATATACCGGCGAAGGCATCCCGCTCACTGTTTCTTTTAAAACCAAGAATGTTAATGACTAACGGAGGCTTTCAGCATGGCACACACATCCCTGCTCGATCACGATATTGAACGCATCCTCGTTTCTCCCGAAGAGATCGACCGTATCACCACCGAAATCGCCGCACAGATTGACGATGATTTCCGTGATTCCGGCAAGCGTCTTCTCCTGCTCTGCATCCTCAAGGGAAGCGTCGTTTTCATGGGCGACCTGATGAAGAAGATTTCCATTCCCGTGGAGATTGACTTCATGAAGGTTTCTTCCTACGGCAAGAACACATCCACCAGCGGCAGAATCAATATTCTCCTCGACCTTCAGCGCAAGGATCTGTCCGAGCTTGACATCGTGATCGTGGAAGACATCATCGACAGCGGACGCACCCTTTCCTACCTGGTCGAATACTTAAAGCTGGGCGGTGCGCATTCCGTCAGGACCTGCACCATGCTCGACAAACCCTCCCGCCGTCAGGTAGAATTCTACCCCGACTACCGCGGTCTGGAAATCCCGGACGAATTTGTGGTCGGCTACGGGCTGGACTACGCGGAACAGTACCGCGCTCTGCCCTACATCGGCATTCTCAAGCCGGAGATCTACACCAAATAATCCGGCGCGCAATCACAGTTTCCAAAGGAGATTTACATGAAGAACGGTTTCAAGGTAGCAATATTCTACATCGTTCTCATCGGCATTATCCTCGTCGCAACCGCTTCCCTGTGGGATTCCATTCCGCAGGACGTTCTGGTCTTCAGCGACGTGGTGGATCTGTTTGAAAACGAACAGGTCAAGCGGTTTGAGATCGATGAAGAGAACAATCTTTCCATGGTCGTACGCCAATCCCTCGCGGACGGAACAGAAGCGGAGACGCTGGTGACATACAAACTGCGCAGCTTCGATCTGTTCATCCTTGAGCTGGGCGACACCGTGGAAGAACAGCACGAAGCGGGCATCATCACCATGTATGACTATCCCGCGCCCTACAACATCCCGTGGTGGATTTCGCTCATCCCCTACGTGATCGTCATTGTCCTGCTCATCGCAATGTGGATGTTCGTGATGAATCAGGCGACCGGCGGCAAAGGCTCCAAGATCAACTCTGTCGGACGCGCGAAGGCAAAGCTCATCACCGCGGACACAGCGAAGGTTTACTTCAAGGATGTTGCCGGAGCGGATGAAGAAAAGGCGGAACTGGAAGAAATCGTCGAGTTCCTCCGCAATCCCGAGTATTTCACCAAGCTCGGCGCGAAGATCCCGCACGGTGTCCTTCTCGTAGGCCCTCCGGGTACCGGTAAAACCCTGATCGCAAAGGCGGTTGCAGGTGAAGCGGGTGTTCCCTTCTACTCCATCTCCGGTTCCGATTTCGTGGAAATGTACGTCGGCGTGGGTGCATCCCGTGTCCGCGACCTGTTCGATACCGCAAAGAAAAATCCCGCGGCAATCATCTTCATCGATGAAATCGACGCGGTCGGACGTCACAGAGGCGCAGGTCTCGGCGGCGGCCATGATGAACGCGAACAGACCCTGAACCAGATTCTCGTTGAAATGGACGGTTTCGGCTCCTCCGAGGGCATCATCGTCATGGCGGCAACCAACCGTCCCGACATTCTTGACCCCGCACTCCTCAGACCCGGACGCTTCGACCGTCAGATCACCATGAACGCACCCGACGTCAAGGGACGCGAGGATATCCTCAAGGTTCACGCCAAAAACAAGCCCTTTGAAGAAGACGTGGATCTCTCCGTTATCGCGAAGACCACCGTCGGATTCACCGGTGCGGAACTGGCAAACCTCCTCAACGAAGCGGCTCTTCTCGCGGCACGCAAAGGCAAGCACCTCATCGGCATGAACGATCTGGAAGAAGCCATGATTAAAGTCATCGTCGGTCCCGCAAAGAAGTCCCGCGTGATTTCCGAAGCCGAAAAGAAGCTCACCGCATACCACGAAGCCGGTCACGCCATCTCCACATGGGTACGTCAGCCCGATGAACCCGTGCATCAGATCTCAATCATCCCGGCAGGACGTGCGGGCGGCTATACCCTCTCCTTCCCGAAGGAAGATAAGTCCTACATGTCCCGCGGCATGATGGAAAGCGAAATCGTGACCCTCCTCGGCGGCCGTGTTGCGGAGCAGATCATCCTCGGCGACATCTCCACCGGCGCGTCCAACGATATCCAGCGTGCGTCCTCCATCGCGCGGAGCATGGTCACCAAGTACGGTATGTCCGAAAAGCTCGGTCCGATCCTCTACGGCAGTGAATCCTCCAGCGACGAAGTCTTCCTCGGACGCGACTTCAACCAGACCAAGAACTACTCCGACGAAACCGCCGCCGTCATCGACGCAGAAGTGAAGGAAATCGTCACCAAGGCATACGCCGAATGCAAGCGGATTCTTGAAGAAAACATCGACAGACTCCACTTCGTCGCGGCTTACCTGATGAAGAACGAGATCATGGAAGAGGAGCAGTTCGTGCGCGCCATGTCCGAGCCCGGCATCACCATCGAAGCTCTGGAAGAAATGGTCGCCGAAAAGCGCCGCAAGAGTCAGGAAGAAAACGAACGTCACGCCCGTCACATGGCGGAGCTCGAAAAACAGCGTGAAGAAGAACGCGCCCGTGCCGAAGCCCGTGAAAAGGATAAGCAGCACAAGGAAGCATTCCCGCCCTTCCCGCTCAACGACGACTACCGCGATGCCAAGAAGCCGGACGAAGCCGATCAGAAGACCGACGAATCCGACGACGGCGAGGAAAAATAAACCAACCGAATGGAATCAAACGCCTGAATTCACAAAAGTTCGGGCGTTTTTCATCACCATCGGCGGATTTGACGATATCTACCTGATCGAGAAAAATGTCGTGCTGTCCGAGCTGCATCTTCAGCCGGAGGAAGTACAGGCGGCAAAATGGGCGGACCGGGATGAAATTCTCGCCATGATCGATGACGGCAGCTTCATCCCGTACCACAAAAGCCTGATTGAGCTGCTGTTCTTCATGCGGAATCACGACGGCACGCATACCCGCCCGGACACAACCGTCCCCGTCAGCCAATAAAACGACAGACCTGCATGGAAAGCCGTGCGGGTCTTTTTGCGTGAAAAAACGCCGATGATTTTTCACCGACGTTTGTCCGATTTGATTGTTTTACTTCACCCGCGCATTCCGGAACAGGCTCACCATGTGCGAGAGCTTGTCCGACGCCTGTTTTTCCGCGGGAGTCATCGAAAATTCGCGACCGACTGCGGCATATTTCGCACCCGCCATGCTGTTGTACGGCAGAAGCTCGACTGCATGCTCCCCGGCAAACTCCGCGATTTTGCAAAGATTTTCGTCCGTATCCGTAATTCCCGGGATCAGCGGCACCCGGAGCACGAAATCCTTCCCGGACTGCATCAGCCAGCGCAGATTTGCGAGAATCCGGTCGTTCTTCACCCCAGTGTACGTCTCATGCATCGCACCGTCAAACAGCTTCACGTCCGCCATCACGCAGTCGAACAGCGGAACCGTCTCCCGGTAAACCGCTTCCGGCGCAAACGACGACGTCTCCAGTGCGAGATGGATGCCCTCGTTTTTCAGAAGCCGCGCGGTCTCCCGGACAAATTCATGCTGCATCAGCGGCTCGCCTCCGGAAAATGTCACACCGCCGTCCGTGCCGAAAATGTCCCTGTCTTCGAGAAGCCGCGCAG
>JAFUQY010000392.1 GCA_017472105.1 Clostridia bacterium
AAGTTCGACGACAAAATCGACCTGTTCGGCATGGGAAAAGCCCGCGACTGGGTCCTTCTCGCGAATACGGTTGACATGGCGATGCTCCGCAACCTGACCGTGTACCGCATGGCACAGCAGTTTGAAGGCTGCAAATACACCACGGACTGCGAATTCGTGCACGTCTACCTCAACGACGAATACCTCGGACTCTACCTCGCGGTCGAACAGGTTGAGGAAGGCAAGAACCGCGTCGAGATCGGCGACGGCATCGATGAAAACGGCAATCCCACCGCGCCCGAAGACACCGGATTCCTCCTTGAAATCGGCGGTGCCGGCGGTTGGGGCGACTGGGTGTTCAATGCCAGATCCGTCAAGCGCGTCTCCATCCCCGCAGTCGTCATCAAAAGCCCCGAATCGAATGTGACAACCGAGGCGCAGTACAACTACATCAAGAATTATGTCGACGAGGTTCAGAAAGCCATCGCGGGTGACGATTTCGAAACCCTCTGCGAGCTGGTCGACATCCAGACCTTCGTTGACAGCTTCATCTGCACGCAGTACATCCTCGCGGGCGACATGGGCTACTGCTTCTTCGCCTACAAGGAACCCGGCGGAAAGCTCTGTCTCGGTCCTCTCTGGGACTATGACCAGGCGGCAGGCGTTTCCGAGCACGGCGGCGACAACTACAAAGGCTACTCCGCGGCATCACCGCATACATGGTACGAAAAGCTCATCAGGAACGAACAGTTCCGCGCGCTCGTGAAGGAATCCTGGATGGAACACTACGACTACATCCACGGCATCCCGGATATGCTGTACGAAATCGCGGACACCTACAAGGCGGACATTGATCTCAACTACGAGCGCTGGGACGGCTTCCTCGGCTCGAGACAGTGGCGCAGTCTGCCCAAGGTGGATGCGCTCAAGACCTATCCCGAGCACGTGGACTACTTTGTCGAATGGCTGAACAACCGTGTGGCATGGATCGAAAACGATCTCGGAATCGCAAAAGACTGAACCAACGTTTGAACCGATACGCCGTGGGATTCTCTGCTCACGGCGTTCGTTTTGCTGAAAATCAGAATAAGAGGATTTTATGATGAATACAACAGGATTTCTCCCGGTATCGCCCGAGGAACTGAACGGTCAGCCGGATTTTGTCTACGTCAACGGCGATGCGTACGTGGATCACCCGTCGTTCGGTGCGGCGATCATCGGACGCGTGCTCGAGGACAGGGGCTTCACGGTTGCAATGCTCTGTCAGCCCGACTGGAGAACCGTCGACGATTTCAAGAAGTTCGGCAGACCCCGGCTCGGATTTCTCGTTTCCGCCGGCAATATTGATTCCATGGTCGCGCACTACACTGCCGCAAAGAAACGCCGCAGTGAGGACTATTACAGCCCCGGATGCAAGGCTGGACTTCGCCCCGACCGCGCCGTCATCACGTACTGCAACAAGATCCGGCAGGCGTACGGGGACGTTCCGATTCTCATCGGTGGTCTGGAGGCCAGTTTGAGACGGTTCGCGCACTACGATTACTGGGACGACAAGGTTCGCCGCTCGATTCTCGTGGACTGCCGCGCCGATATTCTCATGTACGGCATGGGCGAGAGAACCGTCGTGCGTCTTGCGGAGCTGCTCGACAAGGGTGTACCCGTGAAGAAGATCCGGGACGTGCGCGGGACTGCGTATCTCGGCAAACCCGGGGATAAAATCGCGTTCGAATGCGCGGAAGGCGTCGATGAGTACGATCAGCCCAACGGCTACACGTACGATGAGCTGAAAGAGGACAAATCCGCCTACGCGAAGGCGTTCAAGACCCAGTATTGGAACAACGACGGTATATCCGGCAAGGCGATTGTCGAATACTATGACGACCGCATGCTCGTGGTCAACCCGCCTCAGCCGCCGCTGGAACAGGCCGAGCTTGACCGCGTCTATTCCCTGCCCTACATGCGCACCTACCACCCCATGTACGAGGAAATGGGCGGCGTTCCTGCGATTACGGAAGTCAAATTTTCGATCACGCATAACCGCGGATGCTTCGGCGGATGCAATTTCTGCGCGCTCGCGTTCCATCAGGGACGTGCCGTGCGGTCGAGGAGCATCGAATCGTGCGTGAAGGAAGCCGAAATCATCGCGAAAATGCCCGATTTCAAGGGATACATCCACGACGTCGGCGGTCCGACTGCGAATTTCCGGAAGCCTGCGTGCGATAAACAGATCGAAAAAGGCGTCTGTCCGAATAAGCGGTGCCTGTTCCCGAAGCCGTGCCCGAATCTCAAGGCGGATCACAGCGAGTATATCGAGCTTCTCAGGCAGATTGAAGCCGTGCCGAAGGTGAAGAAGGTCTTCATCCGCTCCGGGATCCGGTTCGACTACATGCTCGCGGACAAAAACGACGCGTTCTTCAAAAAGCTCGTGCAGGATCACGTCAGCGGTCAGCTCAAGGTCGCGCCCGAGCATTGTTCGCCGAACGTGCTCTCGCATATGGGCAAGCCTTCGATCGAGGTGTACGATAAATTCCGCGAAAAGTATATGAATCTCTCGGCGTCCTGCGGCAAGGAGCAGTATCTCGTGCCGTACCTGATGTCGAGCCATCCCGGCAGTACCATGGATGACGCCGCAAGACTCGCGCTGTACACGAAGAAAATCGGACTTGCTCCCGAGCAGGTGCAGGACTTCTACCCCACCCCCGGTACCGCGTCGACGGTGATGTATTATACCGGCATCGACCCGTTCACGGGAAAGAAGGTCTATACCGCGACGGATTATCACGAAAAACAGCTGCAAAGAGCACTTCTCCAGTGGCGCAAGCCTGAGAACAGACGCAAGATCTACGAAGCGATGAACTATTGCACCGAAGAAGGTCAGGCGGATCTGAGAGAACTCCTCGGAATCCCGAGAAATGCTGTCCCGAAGAAGACCGGAGACAAGCCGAACGGCAAACCCGGTGCAAAATCCGCGTCCGGGAAAAATCAGCCGCAGAAGCCTGCGAAACCGTCCCGGAATGACGGACATCCGGCAAAAAATAAGGGGTACGGCAAGAATCCCCAGCAGAACCACGGGAAGAAGTTCGATAACCGCAAACCCAAGACGAACCGGAATAAGACGTAAGTTAAATCCAGGCTTGCGCCGCAGGAAAACGCCCGCCTCATTCACCTTCCCCGGCTGCGTTTGTACAGTTGAAACTTGAAGCGAGTGCACGGGGAAGGCTTGTTAAGGGTGGCGTCCCGGAGCATCGCCATAAGAGCAGCCACGTTTGCGCCGCAGGCTGAAATTTACCCGGGCAATCCAGTGATGCAAACGATAAAGTGGGTTCGCTTTACAAGACAGCTACACGTTGTAAATCCCCTGCCCGCCGGAGGCATTGGGTCCAGGCACTCCTGGCAGCCGAATCGAGAGCCCGGCTGTGGAGGGTTCTCGCGCCCGCCGCGCAGGCGTACAAATCCAATTGAAAAGCGGAGCTTTTCTACAATATATTCCTAACGCTTTAGGAAAACTCAACCGGCTGTAAGCCAAATAACCATTCCAGAGGAGCGAAAATTCCCATGAAAATCCTGATGGTGACCATGTCAATGAACATCGGCGGGGCGGAAACCCACATCCTCGAGCTGTGCCGGGAACTGCGGCGGCTGAATCACGATATCACCCTCGCGTCGTTCGGCGGCGTCTACGCGGATGAAGCGGCACAGTTCGGCGTCAGGCTCGTTTCCCTGCCCCTGCATACGAAAAAGCCGGCGGCGGTGATGGAAGCCTACTCCGGACTCGAAAAACTCATCCGTGAAGGGGATTTCGACCTCGTTCATGCGCACGCCCGGATTCCCGCGTTCATTACGGGACTTCTCTGGGACAGAATCCGGCTTGAAGGCGGCAGAAAATTCCGGTTCGTCACCACGGCGCACCTCAATTTCTCCGTCAATCCCCTGTGGCGGCGGATTTCGCGCTGGGGTGAGCGGGTCATGTGCGTCTCCGAGGACATCGGCGATTACCTCGTCAGCGAGTACAATTTCCCGCGCGACCGGATCCACTATACCATCAACGGCGTCGATTGCGTGAAGTTTTCGCCCGCTGTCGATCCTTCGCCCGTGCTGAAACAGTGGAATCTCGATCCCGCACGCCGGCGTGTCGTCTACATGAGCCGCCTTGACGCTGACCGAGCCGATCCCGCGTACCGGATTCTCAATATCGCACCCAAGCTCGCCGAAAAATATCCCGATACCGATATCGTCATCGTCGGCGGCGGTACGGAGCTTGACGCAATCACCGCGAAGGCTGACGAAGTGAACAAAAAACTCGGACGGAATCTGGTGACTGTGACGGGAGCGGTGTCCAATACGAACGAATACTGCGCCGCGGCGGATGTGTTTGTCGGCGTGTCGAGATCGCTCCTCGAAGCCATGGCGGCGGAAAAACCGGTCATCTGCGCGGGCAATCAGGGCTCGCTCGGTATCTTCGACGAAACAAAGATCACCGACGCCGTCAATACGAATTTCTGCTGCCGCGGATTTGAACAGGCAACGGAGGCGGATCTGATGCGCGATCTGTCCGTGCTGCTTGACGAAGAGCCGGAAAAACTGCGCGAAATGGGTCGGTTCAACCGCAGGTTTATTGAAGAAAATTACACCGCCGCGCGTATGGCGAAGGATTACATGAAGATGTACGGGCAGCTTCTGGCGTCTCCTGTTCCCTTCTGCGGCGCGCCGGATGTGCTCGTAAGCGGGTACTACGGCTTCGGCAACCTCGGCGACGAGAGTCTTTTGGACATCATTGCGTCGTCGCTGGCGAAGGAGATTCCCGGTGTGAAAATTGCGGCGCTGACGAAAAATCCGAGAGCGGATGCACCGCGCACGGGTCTGAGATGCGTCAGCCGGTTCCGGTTCCCTCGAGTTTGGCGCGTCATCGGCAAATCGAAGCTGCTGATCTCCGGCGGCGGAAGTCTTTTGCAGGATAAAACAAGCAAGCGGAGCCTGAGCTACTACGCATGGGTGATCCGCGCGGCTGAGATGCAGAAAACGAAGGTCGCGGTGCTTGCCAACGGCATCGGGCCGATTTCATACGCGTCCAATCAGAGGCTGACGGCGAAGGTGATTTCGGCCGCTGACGAGGTTTCCGTGCGGGACACCGATTCGCGCGGCGAGCTGATCCGCATCGGTGTGAAGCCGGAGAAAATCCGTGTGAGTGCCGATCCCGCGTTCCTGATCCGTCCGGCGGATGGTGACGTCGTCGACAAAACGATGGCGAAGCTGGGCGTCTGCGGCAGATTCTTCGCGGTATCCGTGCGTCCTCTCGGCAAACCGGACGAAGATGCGGCGGAAAACGCGATGCTCGTGAACGAAATTGCGGCGGCGTGCGTGGAAATGTCGAACAAATTCGGACTGATGCCGCTGATTATCCCGATGCAGGAGACGCAGGACGAAAAAATCTGCCGTCAGCTGTGCGCGATGCTCGAAGAAAACGGGACGCGTGCCGTGATGTACCGTCCGACGAATGCGGGTGAGCTGATCGGAGTCCTGTCGCGCGCGCAGATGGTGCTGAGCATGCGTCTGCATCTGGTGATTTTCGCGTCGTCTGCGGGCGTTCCGGTGATCGGGCTTTCGTACGACCCGAAGGTGAACTCGATGCTTCAGCAGCTCGGACAGGAGCACTGCCTCGATCTCATGGAGCGCAAGTCACGGAAGGATTTTGCCGGAGCGGCTGAGGAAATCACCGCACATGCGGATTCCGTGATGGCGTCCCGATGCGAAACCGGGGAATTCCTCGCGAAAAAGGCGGAAGAGATGCGGGAGCTTTGCAGAGAAGATTTCCGGCGTGTGCGGGAGATGATAAAGTAAAAGCTTTGCATGAGAAGGCATTTTTCAATGTTTCGACAGGTTTATGGCAGCAGGCAAAACGTTATTTCATGTCATTCAGAGGGCGAAAATTGCTTATAAATTTACGCCGTACTTTGTGCCCGAAGAATCCGTGTATGTCCTATAAAGATTGCGTGATGTCTGTGGTTGTTTAAATTATCAGGCTGAAGGTTACTCACGTGCGTTTATAATGAACAGTTTGCAGACATTATATTTGTGCAAATTTTATGTTGAAGTTGTTCGTGAGTAACCTGCACTTGAATCGTATAGAATACCACGGACATGATGCAATCGGAATAGGAAGTTCACAGATTCTTCAGGCACGATATTGGATTTTGATTGATTGGATAGCCCGCCCTCTGAATGACTGAGGGTGGCGTTGGATCTGCATACATCAGGTATCCTCCTGCTGTAACAATCCAAAACGAAAATCCAACCCCATAAACACAAAAAATCCCTCCGTGGTTTGCACCATAGAGGGATTCGTTTTTGTTTTACCGTTCTTCGCGGAAGTATGCGAGACCGAGGGATGCCGGGGGCTGGGATTCACGCTTGCGGCGGAGGCTGACTGCTACGAGAACCGCGATGGTTACCAGATACGGGATCATCTGATACAGGTTCGAGGTGCGGTCTACGTTGGTGATGCCGAGAAGCTTCGGAAGGAAGTTGTACAGCCAGTAGAGTGCGCCGAAGAGGTATGCACCCCAGATGGCATTCAAGGGACGCCATGTGGTGAAGATAACGAGCGCGACTGCGAGCCAGCCGAGAGCTTCCACCTGACCGGAGGTTGCCCAGATGCCGTTGTTGTAGTCCACGACGTAGTACAGGCCGCCGATGCCGGAGATGCCCGCGCCGATGACGGTTGCAAGGTACTTGTACTTGGTGACGTTGATGCCTGCCGCGTCTGCGGTTGCGGGATTTTCACCGACCGCACGGAGATTCAGACCGACGCGGGTCTTGTTCAGGATGTAGTGCAGGATGATTGCCGCAATGATCGCCAGATACGCGAGGAAGCCGTAGGAGAAGAGCGCTTCACCGATGACGGGAATCTGCGACAGAACGGGGATTTTTGCGGTAAACGCGGCGTTGGTCACGGGAGCTGCGGTATAAACCTCACCGCGGAGCATGAGTGCGCCGAAGAAGTTGGCAACGCCCATACCGAAGGTGGTCAGTGCGAGACCGGTTACGTTCTGATTTGCACGGAGCGTGATCGTCAGGAAGCTGTAAATCAGACCGCCGAGAGCCGCCGCGAGGAATGCGGAGATCATTGCGAGGAGGATGCACACGATGGCGGAAGGATTTTCCACTGCATTTTCGTAGGTGTAAGCGGAGGCAAAGCCCGCGAAGCTGCCGAGGTACATGATGCCCGGTACGCCGAGGTTCAGGTTGCCGGATTTTTCCGTCATGATTTCGCCCATGGAGCCGTACATGATGATCGTGCCGAACTGGATCGAACGGAGAAGCCATGCGATAATATTCGCTGTCATGCCGCCTTACCTCCTTCCTTGTCGTTCTTTTTGGATTTGAAGATCATTTTGTAGTTGATGAAGAATTCACTGCCGAGGATGCAGAAGAGAATGATGCCGGAGATGATGTCCGCGATGTATTCGTTCAGACCGTAGGTGGATGCGATCTGTCCCGCGCCCTTTTCGAGGAAGACGAGGAGGAACGAGATCAGCGCCATCGTGAAGGTGTTGAACTTTGCGAGCCATGCGACGATGATTGCCGTGAAGCCGTTGCCCGCTGCGGTGTTGGTCGCGATGGTGTGCTGGTTGCCGGCTACGGTGATGAAGCCGCAGAGACCGCTGATCGCACCGCTGATGATGAGGGTACGGATGGTGACCTTCTTGACGTCAATACCCGCGTAGCGTGCGGTTTTTTCGGATTCGCCGACGACGGAGATTTCGTAGCCGTGCTTGGTGTATTTCAGGTAAATGTACATCAGCACCGTGAGAATCACGACGATGATGATATTCAGCGTGAAGTCGTAGCCGAAGATGCGCGGGAACCAGCCTGCCTTTGTGGACATGTTGATCGTGCCGAGGGAGGACTGCTGACCGCGGAGGATGTTCGTCGCGTATGCCACAATCTGGATGGCGACGTAGTTCATCATGAGGGTGAAGAGGGTTTCGTTCGTGTTCCAGTTTGCCTTGAAGAACGCGGGGAAGAAGCTCCACAGCGCGCCGGCAAGGACGGAAGTGATGAGCATGACGGCGAAGAGCAGGGGAGTCGGGAGTTTCGCGCCGAGGTACATCATGCACAGAGCCGTTGCGAAGCCGCCCATGAGCACCTGACCTTCCGCGCCGATGTTCCAGAAACGCATCTTGAACGCCGGAGCGAGCGCGATACCGATGCAGAGCAGGGAAACGAGGTCACGGAGCGTCCACATGAAGCGCATGGGGGTCATGAAGGTCGCGAGGAAGATTTCCCCGTAAACTGCGAAGGGATTGAGTCCCGTGACAAGGACAATGAACAGCGCGTCGATGACGAGAGCAGCCAGAACCGCGCCGGAGTAGATCATAACTTTCTTTTTCAGAGGAACCGCGTCACGTTTTGCGAGACGTACGAAGGGTTCCGCGTGGGTCTTGACGGTTTCCGCCTTATTCATGAGCCGCACCTCCGTTGGTTTTTGTCATCAGAAGACCGATGCTTTCCTTGGTTGCCGTTTTGCCGTCCACGATGCCGGTGACCTCACCTGCGCAGAGAACCATGATGCGGTCGCACAGGTCGATGAGAACGTCAAGGTCTTCGCCGACGTAGATGACGGCAACGCCTTTTTCCTTCTGTTCGTTCAGGAGGTGGTAGATCTGGTAGGACGTACCGATGTCGAGACCGCGCACCGCGTATGCTGTCATGAGGACTGCGGGAGCTGCGGCGATTTCACGGCCGACGAGGACTTTCTGCACGTTGCCGCCGGAGAGACGACGTACGGGAGTATTGATGGAGGGAGTCACAACGGCGAGGTCGTCCTTGATGGTGTCCGCGAGTTCCTTGGGCGCCTTGCGTTCCACGAAGAAGGAATTTCCGTCCTCGTAGGATTTGAGCATCATGTTGTCGGTCATGCCCATGGAGGCAACCAGACCCATGCCGAGACGGTCTTCCGGGACGAAGGAGAGATGGATGCCCAGTTCCTTGATCTGACGGGGCGAGAGACCGATGAGCTTCTTTGCCGCGTCGTTGTCTTCGGGGTCGTAGTATTCGATATCCGCGCCCTCGGAGGCAATCTGAAGACCGGCGATGGCTTCGAGAAGCTCCTTCTGACCGCAGCCGGAAATGCCCGCAATGCCGAGGATTTCGCCGCTGTACAGATCGAACGAGACATTTTTGAGAACCGGGACATCCTCAGCGCCCATGACGGAGAGGTTTTTGACCTCGAGACGCTTGACGGAATTCTTCGGAGCGGGACGGTCGATGTTGAGCGTTACCTTCTTGCCGACCATCATTTCGGTGAGGGAGAGTTCAGTGGAGTCCTTGGTATCGACGGTGCCGATGTACTCACCCTTTCTGAGGATGGAGACGCGGTCGGAGACGTCGAGCACTTCGTGGAGCTTGTGGGTGATGATGACGACGGCTTTTCCGTCCTTCTTCATTTCCCGCATGACTCCGAAGAGCTTCTGGGTTTCCTGAGGTGTGAGAACAGCGGTGGGTTCATCGAGGATGAGGATATCCGCGCCGCGGTAGAGGACCTTGACGATTTCGAGCGTCTGTTTCTGGGAGACGGACATTTCGTAGACCTTCTGCTCGGGGGTGATATCGAAGCCGTAGCGGTCGCAGATTTCGCGTACCTTGGCGGAGACTGCCTTCATGTCGAGCTTGCTTTTGCCGGGCAGACCGAGGATGATGTTTTCCGCCGCGGTGAAGACGTCAACGAGCTTGAAGTGCTGGTGGATCATACCGATACCGAGAGCGAACGCGTCGCCGGGGGAAGAAATGGTGACTTCCTTGCCGCCCACATAGACCTGACCGCCGTCGGGGTAATAGATGCCGGAGAGGATGTTCATCAGAGTGGTCTTGCCGCTGCCGTTTTCGCCCAGCAGGGAGAGAATCTCACCGTAGCGGATGGAGAGATTCACGTTTTTGTTTGCCACGACCTCGCCGAACGTCTTTGTGATATTCACAAGTTTGATAGCGTCCATGGATGATTTGATACTCCTTCAATAACATAAAAAGGGAACGGATGACTGGGATCTAGAGATTCGGAGGGACAGAGGGGATTGCCTTGAAAAATCCAAAACGAGGGAAAGCCATAATGTGATACAGCCTTCCCTCCGTTTTCGGATTCACGCGTGATGCGCAGCTTTATTACTTTTCAAGAATGCCGTCGATTCTGATGGAGAAGTAAGGTGCGCTTCTGAAGGTGGATTCGGAGAACGCGCCGTTCTGGATGCATTCAACGGTTTCACCCTGATATACAACGGTCATAGTGGACCAGTCGATGAAGGACATATCAACCTTGCAGGAAGTAACGTGACCTTCAGCGTCGGTTTCAACTGCGCAGGTGGTCTGTTCAGCGGAAACAGTGAACTTGGAGGTATCGAATACCTTGATGGAGCCGTCCTTGAGACCAGCGATAACTTCTTCGACCTTTTCAGCGGTACCGGGAGCGCAGGATTCGCCGAGAGCGGTGATTGCAACGCCGTTTTCAGCGTAACCCTTTGCAGCGTCAGCGGGCTGAGCGGTGCCGTTCATAACGTTGGTGAAGAGTTCCTTGTAGAATTCAGACCAAACATTGGTGGGAGAAGTGAGAGCAGCGGTGGGAGCGGTTGCAAGCATATCGATGTTGTAGCCTACGCAGTAGCAGATCTTGCCGGATTCCTGAAGCTTCTGGGTAGCGGAGGGAGCACCGGTGGAGTCTGCGTGCTGACCGATGATAACGCAGCCGTTTGCGATGAGAGCTTCAGCGGCAGCAGCTTCCTTGTCGATATCGAACCAGGAGTTGGTGTAGTTGACTTCCATAACAACGTTGGGAACGATGGAACGGAGGCCGAGGAAGAATGCGGTGTAACCGGAAACAACTTCAGCGTAGTTGAAAGCGCCTACGTAACCGATCTTAACATTGCCGTCAGCGTCGAAGGAATCGGGCTGAGCTTCCTGAGTGAGGGTACCGTCAGCGAGGAGCTGCTGGAGCTTCATACCTGCAACAACGCCGGAAACGTAACGGGATTCGAATACTTTGGTAAAGCCGTTCTTGAAGTTGTCAAGGCCGGAGATTGCAGCGAAGTCACCGGTCATGGCAACGAAGGTAACGGAGGGATGAGCCTCAGCAGCCTGAACCATGTAGGACTGATGACCGTAGGAGTTGGAGATGATTACGGAGCAGCCCTGACCAACGAGGTCATTAGCCGCGTCGAGACATGCGGAGTTTTCGGGAACGGTGTACTTCCAGATGATCTGGCTGTCGGCGATGCCCATTTCCTTTGCGGCACCGGCGATACCGTCCATGTGAGCCTTGGTGTAGCCTTCGGTTTCGTCACCGATGAGGATAACACCGATCTTGAGGTCTCCTGCAGAAGAACCGCAGGAAGTGAAGGAAGCAGCAACGGTAACGAGCATGCAGAGGGCCATTACCAGTGCGGCAATTTTCTTGAACATTTTCTGTTCCTCCTGAGTTTTTTGTGTTTATCTTGAACCCGTGGGTGGGTGAAGATCTGGGTTTGGCTTACAGCCGGTTTGTTTTTCCTAACGCGTTAGGGAGCTGAGGTAGAAAAGCTCCGCTTTTCAAATGATTTTATGCACTGCGCGTGCGGCGCGAGAACGAGGTATTCATCTTCGATGAAACCTAGTCGCCGGGCTCTCGATTCGGCGACCAGGAGTGCCTGGACCCAAGGCTCCGCCGGGCGGGAGTTTTGACGACGTGCAGCTTTAAACGTATGCGAACATATCTTATTGTCAGGGACACTGGATTCCCTCGGTAAACTCAGCCTGCGGCGCGGGTTTGGGTTTACTTTGTTTCTGTTGACGGAACGTTCGCCAAAACCGTAGGGGCGGGTCTTGCGCGCGCCCGTCGATAAATCCAAACCATACATCCGGCGATGAACACGCGGCGCAAACGTAGATATACTCACGGCGATGCTGTGGGACGCCACCCTAAACAAGCCTTCCCCGTGCAATTGCTGAAAATTTCAACTGCACAAACGCAGCCGGG
>JAFUQY010000393.1 GCA_017472105.1 Clostridia bacterium
GCGTATTTTGCCATGTGTCCCCAGCGGGATTACGAATACCTCAGCGGCAATTCCGTGAAAATCCTCGATGACGGCATTCCGCGCCCGCCGAAGATGTGCCTGTGTCTGCGGATTCAGGTACAGCTCCCGGCAGGCAAACTCAAGCGCGCGATGATGATGCTGACGTCCGATCTGCCCGAAGCCGTGGATCTCTTCACCGCCGAGCTGAACCGGAAGAAGCTGTCCGAAACGCTCGCACTTGCCGAGAAGCAGTTCCGGATCCGCGCCGCGCTTGAGAAAAGTCCGTACGCCGCATTTGTCGCAAACGGCAGTATCCTTCCCCGTGCAAAGGGCGGTGTTCTGCCTCTCCCCGGTGCCCTTCCGTTTACGTCAACGCCGGCGGATGAAGTGGAAATCGCAGGAATCCGCGGGATGGGCATCCGTCGCGGTGTCACCGTCATCACGGGCGGCGGGTATTCCGGAAAATCCACGCTCCTTGACGCCATTTCCGCCGGGATTTACGACCACTGCGCCGGGGACGGACGGGAGCTGGTCATCACCGATGCATCCGCTGTGAGCATTGCCGCCGAAGACGGACGCGCTGTGCGGGAAGTGAACATCTCGCCGTTCATCAAGGAACTCCCGTCCGGAGATACCGCGTCCTTTTCAACCGAGCACGCATCCGGATCAACCTCGCAGGCGGCAAACATCATGGAGGCGGTGGATTCCGGTGCTCATCTGCTCCTCATCGACGAAGACCGCAGTGCGACCAACTTCATGATCCGCGACAGCAAGATGAAGGCACTCATCCGCCGCGAGCCGATCACGCCTTTCACCGACCGCGTCCGCGAGCTTGCGTCAAACGGGATTTCCACCATCCTCGTCATCGGCGGAAGCGGTGAGTATCTCGGGGTTGCCGACCGCGTGTACCTCATGGACGAGTACCGCATCTCCGACGTGACGGAAAAATCCGCCGAAATCTGGCGTGCGTCCGACAGCGAAATCACAATCCCTGCGACCGCACAGTGGAATCAGACCCGGCGAATCACCCCGGACGGCTTCACGAGCTATCCCGAAGGCAGTCACACGGAGCGGCTTGAGGTGTCCGACATCGGCGCAATCTTCATCGGGGACGAGAAAATCGACATCCGCGGGCTCTACAACACTGCATCAGCCGCACAGCAGAACGGCATCGCCCTGATTCTCCGGTACGCGATGATCTCGAAGAAGCCGGGTCCGTTTTCCGACGGTCTTGACGGTGAGCTTGACCGCGTGTACGAAATGATCCGCCGCGACGGGGTGCATGAGGTATTCTCCTCGTTCTTCACAACCGTTGAGATGCCGATTGATCTGCCGCGGAAATCCGAAATCAAAGCCGTCGTCAGCCGCATGCGCCGTCTGAACTGGGTGAAATAATCACGTGTACTCGAGGATGTTCATCGCCGTCCGCCGCTCGAAGTCGAGGATTTCCCGGCACAGCTTCACGGACTCCGCATCCGCCGCATTCAGCCGATGGAGTTTGCCGGTCAGCTCCGTCAGTCCGGTCATTGTGCCCTTCCCGATCATGGCGGCGATGTGTGTGTCCGTTGAGTCGACTGCGGTGTTCATCGCGATCCCCATTCTCGTCATGTTCCGCTTCATTGCGGAGGTTTCCTTCGGCGTCACATCAAGGCGGTTCAGCATCTCACCCGTGCGGGAAGTGAAGTCCGCGTACTGCTCAAGCTGATTCGTCACGTCCGAGAGAAGCTGTCGTCCGGTGATTTTCGGCACAATCGAGGACAGGGTTTCGCTGCCCATGGTTACGTTCCGGTACATCTCGCTCAGAAGCTCCACGGTGACATTGTTGTGTGAATCGGTATTGCCGCTCATTTCTGCACCTTCTTTCTGCGGATTTTCCGCAGTCACATTGTGTCCCGGAATCCGAAAAATATACGAAAACGCCGCCCGTGAAGTCACTGACCTCGCAAAGCGGCGTTGTTTTTCATTTGTTATCCCTGCCGATTTTGAAAAACCGTCTCAGAATCGGCACAGCAATCCTCGGACTTTTCCAGATCACAACTTTCATGGCAGAACCTCCGTTACGGTATCAGTGTATGCGCAGAAACGGATTTTGGTTCACCGCCGTGACGTCACAAGAAGTACCGAGCCCTGTACCGTCACCACGGCGCATTCGTCCGTGACTTCGTTGCTGACCGCGTACGGTCTCTGGCGGATGAGCTGTGCACGGCTGAGCGGGTATTTGCATCCCGTCAGGGACACGACGCAGGTATCGAGCGCGAAAATCGAGAAATATCCACCGTCGTTCTGCACCGTGACCGTCTCGTCCATGATGACCTGCACGGTGTTTTCGCCGTCGGTGAGCTTCACGCGGATGCCCTGACGCCGCAGGTCTTCGAGATAGAACACATTCGAGATGGAGTGATCGATTCTGCCGCCCGTACCGCCGACGATGGTGATGTACGTGCATCCGTGGTCGCGCGCGTATTCGCATGCCAGCATGGTGTCGGTGTCGTCCTTTTCACAGGGCACGCGGAGAATTTTCATCTGCGGCGGCAGAGCTTCGCGGTAGGAGTCGAAGTCACCCATCGTGATATCGGGCGTGATGCCGAGCTCCTGCGCCGTTGCATAACCGCTGTCCGCCGCGATCACGAGATCCGCCGACACGGGGAGCATCTTTTTCGCCCGCTGTACATTGCAGTAGCCGCCGGTGATTACCAGTGCCGTCATCGTCTTTTCCATTCGGGTATGCTCCTTTGCTCTTCATAGATTCGTATGTAGCTGTCGTGCCGGGATTTTGCCACCCGTCCGTCGTTCATTTTTTCGATCACCGCACAGCCTTCTTCCCTGAGATGCGTGCATTTCGTGTACCGGCATTCCCCGAGGCATTCGGCAAATTCCCGGAAACTGCCCGCGAGCTCATCGTACGGGAAGAAATCGAAGCGCGTGAAGTCGAGCATCGAGAAGCCGGGAGTATCCGCCAGCCAGAAAATGCCCTCTCCGACCGCGATGGGATACAACTCCACGTGACGGGTCGTATGGCGTCCGCGTTCGGTTTTGCGGCTGACCACACCGGTTTTCAGCTGTAAATCGGGAAACAGCGCGGTCATCAGCGTGGACTTTCCTGCACCGGACACTCCGGCAAACGCACCGGACACATGTCCCGCAGTTTCCGCCGACGAAATCTCGGCAATATAGTCCCGCAGAGCACCCACGCCGTCGCCGGTTTCACAGCTCACACGGAACACACGGTAGCCCGCAGTTTCGTAGATGGCGGCGTATTCCTCGCTCTTTTCGGGATTGAGGTCGGTTTTGTTGATGATGACAACCGTTTCGATGCCCGCGTTTTCCGCAATGACCGTGAGCTTGTCCGCCGTCAGCAGATCGGGCTCCGGAGATGCGCAGGGAATCACCGCGAACAGGTAGTCCAGATTGGCAACCGGCGGACGGATGAGGAGATTCTTCCGCGCATCAATCGCGTCGATGACCCAGTCCACCTCAACGCCGTTTTTCTTCTGCTTTCGGATTTCCCGCGCCACATCGTCCGGGACAGCGCCGTCATCCGCTCCCGAAACATGGGAAATGACGACATCGTCCCCGACCGTGGGTGTGATCTGCTCCTTCCGGAAGACACCGCGCGCACGGCACAGCAGCTCTTCGTCGCAATTTTCACAGGTGCGCACGCCGTAAAGACCGCCCACGCCCCGCGTGATGATTCCGTGAATCGTTTTGTTTTCCAAAGATTTACCTCGATTAAGTTCGGATATGCCGGAGGTGCTCATACACGTTCCGGTTTTGTTTTCACTATGTTCTTGCCGGCGTCAGTGTCAGACCCGCGCGGGATGCGATTTCGTTTACCACATCGTCAATCTCCCGGCCGTCGGTCTGAACGATGCCTTCGGTGATTCCGGTATCGAACGCCGTCATGCACCGCTCAATGGCATCCAGCGCAAACTGTTCCCGCGAAAGATCGCCGAGAGCGCGTTTTTGCAGTCGTGCGGTCAGGGTTTCCCGGCTTGCGTACAGGATGAAATGCCGCACATCGACGCCGTCACGCCGGAGCTGTCCGATGATTTCGTCCCAGTACTGCGCAGCAGCCAGCGTCATCGGAACAATCACCGTGCCGGGATAATCCCGGTCAATCATGGCGAGCATTTTCCGGTTCGTTTCGCGCCAGAGCGGGATGTCCTGAAAATCGCCCGCACAGCATTCCTCCGGCAGGTTCTCAAACAGACAGAAGCCGAATGACTCGGGATCAAACACGTACGATCCGGGCAGTCTTCGGTTCAGCTCATGTGCCGCCGTTGTTTTCCCGGAGCCGAATGCGCCGTTTATCCAGAGAATCATAGGGCTTCCTCCTGTGCTATATTGTTTTATTCTTCACCGAAAACGAATCCGTCGTCAAACCAGCCGTCGTCGGTGTCTTCCGTACCGTTATCGGCAGGATCCTTGAAGATGCCGCTGCCGGACTGGTAGGGATTGTCTTCCGTTTCCCCGGTATCCGGAGACTCAGTTGCCTCAGGTTCGGTCTCAGAAGATTCTGTCTCCTCGGGTTCGGTTTCGACCGGTCTGGTTTCGGGCGGTGCGGTTTCGACGGGCTTCATGTCATCCTCGGTGGGAATGCTGCTGCCGTCGCCGGAATAGCTGGGACCGCCGCTGACTTCAAAATCCACCTCCGTGAACTGGGGCACCTCGTACCACGCCTTTTCACTCTGCGATACGACAACGCCCGCCGCCGCATCGGACTTCACGTAGGTAACGTCTCCGACGCAGAGGTTCACCTGCATCAGGCGGATCAGGGCAAGCGCTTCACTCACGCCGACACAGTCGGGAACCATCGCCTTGACGGAATCACTGCCCTGGCTGACGTAGATCACAACGGTGTCGCCTTCCACAACCACGGAGCCTTCCGCAGGTTCGGTGCGGATGACATGACCGATTTCGTAAACGTCGCTGGAGATGTTCTCACGCACGGTTTTCAGACCCATTTTGCGCAGCTCGGGTTCGACGCTTCGGTAGTCGCGCACGGAATAGTCCTCCAGCACGATCGTCTTCTGACCGAGGCTGACGGTGAGGGTGATTTCGCAGAGCTGCTGACCGGGAAGAACCTTTCTCGATTCCCCTGCCGCCGGCTCCTGCGAAATGATGCGTCCCTTGGGAACGGTATCGTGGTATGCGTACTCAATCTTCGGCAGGTAGACCTTACTTTCCTTGAACCAGTTTTCCAGCTCCTCCGTGTACGTGGAATCCACGAAGGCGTGCACCTCGAGGTCCTCGTAGTTGTTGCCGGAGCTGTTGAAGAAGAGCTTGTTGAGCATGTAGTAGCCGGAAATGCCCGCCGTAATCAGGAACGCAAGCGTAACGCCCATGATGATGGGGAACATCGACTTGCTGGTGCGCTTTCTCGGACGCTTTGCCGCCTGTTCCTTTGCCTGCTCCTTCGCCTTGATCTTCTGCTGCTTGGTGTTTTCCTTGAAGATGATCTTCGGATTTTCGCGCAGCTTCAGGAGGTGGGACAGCATTTCCTCCGCGCTCTGATACCGGTTTGCCGGATCTTTTTCCATGGCGCGGACAATGATCTGCTCCAGTCCCGCGGGAATATTCGGATTGATTACACGGGGATCGGTCGCGTTGTCGTTGACCTGCATCAGCGCAACGGAAACCGGGGACTCGGCTGTAAAGGGCAGCTGACCGGTCGCCATTTCGTACATCATGGCGCCGAGGGAGTAGAGGTCACTCCGTGCGTCAATATCGCCGCCGCTTGCCTGCTCGGGGCTGATGTAGTAAACGGTGCCGATGGCCTTGTCGGTCATGGTAACGGTTTCGGCGTTCGGGAGCTTTGCAATGCCGAAGTCCATCACCTTGATGATGCCGTTTTTGAGAAGCATGATGTTCTGGGGCTTGATGTCCCGGTGAACGATGCCTTTTTTGTGTGCATGGTCAAGGGCACGGAGGATCTGCGTCGTGTAGCTGATGATCTCGCGGAGATTGAGCACTTCCCTGTGCTGCATGTAATTCTTCAGCGTGATTCCCTCAACGTACTCCATGACGATGTATTTGACTGTTTTCCGCACCGAAACGTCGTGGATTTCCACAATATTCGGATGGGAAAGCATGGAGACGGCCTTGCATTCATTTTCGAAGCGCTTGACCGACTGCTCGTCCCCGGAGATCTCGTCCTTGAGGATTTTGACCGCCACGGAACGGCGCATCAGAAGGTCGGTCGCCTTGAAAACGATCGCCATACCGCCGACGCCGACAACACGCTCGATCCGGTAACGGTTATCGAACACGAGCCCGACGTACTTTTCATATAATTCCATCATAAATTGTTAACTCCGGTTCTGCGCTTACATGGACAGAACCACAGCGGTGATATTGTCCGATCCGCCGCGGCTGTTTGCGCAGTTGATGAGGGATTCGCAGGCGTTCTGAATGTCTCCGGACACACCGATCTGATCCACGATATCGCAGATTTCGGTGGGTTCGACATGGTTGGTCAGACCGTCGGAGCAGAGAACGGCGTAGGATCCGGGCGTCACATCGTAGGTGAAGAGATCGGGATCCACGGTCTTTTCCGTACCGACACAGCGGGTGATCCAGCTCTTCACGTTGGAAACCTTCGCTTCTTCCCTTGTCATCCTGCCATTGTCGATCAGATGCTGTACGTAGGAATGGTCATGGGTCACCTGTTCGATGAAGCCGTCCATGATGGCATAGAGGCGGCTGTCCCCTACATTCACGATGTACGCATGCTCCCCTGCCACGATGCATCCGACGAGGGTGGTTCCCATACCGGAGAGAGCGGAGCTGGTCTGTGCGAGACGGTAGACACAGCGGTTTGCTTCGGTTGCGGCCTCGGAGAGCAGATCGAGAAGATCGTCCTCGGACATGCCGTAAAACGCAGGATGTTCACGTTCAGCCGCATCCAGACAATCCGCGAACGCATTCATCGCCACGGAGCTTGCCGTACTGCCGCCGTTTGCACCGCCCATGCCGTCACAGACAACGGCGAAAAGTACATCGCTGGCATAACGCTTGATGATGAAGTTATCCTGGTTTTCAGACCGTCGCCGGCCTACATCAGTTTTACCATAAAATAACATATACTCGGTACTCCCAATAGAATAGTGTATATCTGGTTTGTCCTATATTATAACGCATATCTGCGGAAATTTCTGCCTGATCGGGGGATTTTTAATGTAAATTTAATGCTTTTAAATAAGACGCACAAAGGGTCAGTTTTGTTCCGTGTTTTTTTCGTTTTCCGCGAGTTTTTTCAGTCTGAGCTGACCGCAGGACGCATCAATGTCACTGCCGAGCTTCCGTCTGACGGTCGCGTTGACGCCGTTTCTGTCAAGCTCTGCGGCAAATTCGCGTGCCCGCTGACGAGCCGGGGTTTTCAGTCCGGTTTCCTTGACCTCGTTGAGGAGAATGAGATTGACGTGAGTCGGTGCTCGCATGCCTTTGCGGATGACGTTTGCGAGCTGCACCGCGTCCTCCTTCGAGTCGTTCTTTCCGGCGATGAGGGTATATTCAAACGACACTCTCCGTCCGGTTTTCTCGAAATAATTCCGGCATGCTTCCAGAAGAGACGCGATTTTGTACCTGCGGTTGACCGGCATCAGCTCGTCGCGCACACGGTCGTCCCATGCATGAAGCGAAACGGACAGGGTCACGGGCAGACCTTCTCCGGCGAGATCGTAAATCTTCGGAACCAGACCGCAGGTCGAGAGCGAGATGTGTCTGAGTCCGATGCCCATTCCCTTTTCATGGGACACGAGCTTCAGAAACCGGATCACGTTGTCGTAGTTGTCGAGCGGCTCACCGATGCCCATCATGACGATGCCGTCCACGCGCTCCCCGGAGTCGTATGCCGCTTTTGCCGCCTGACCGAGAATCTCCGACGGCGTCAGATTGCGCACTCTTCCGTTGAGCGTCGACGCACAGAATTTGCATCCCATCGCGCATCCCGCCTGGGACGAGACGCAGAGGGTGTTCCCGTGCTCGTACTTCATCAGAACGGATTCCACGCACTCGCCGTCGACGAGGGAGAAGAGGTATTTCACCGTTCCGTCAATCTGCGAGACGTATTTCTGCTCGATTTTCGGAAGCCGGTAGTCCGCCGTTTCCTTCAGCTTTTCCCGGAAGGACTTGGGCAGGTTGGACATTTCGTCGATTTCACAGCCCTTCGACATCCACGTGAAGAGCTGCTGTGCGCGGTAGGGCTTTTCGCCGATGGAGGCAACAAATTCAGCCAGCTCATCCGGCATCATCGACATGATATCGGGTCTTTGTTCCATGTTGGTTCCTTTTTATCTGATATGTTTGCAAAATTCGGATGATTTCCGGATCATCTTCGCCCCGAAGAAGCCGTCGCATCCGTCGCGGTGGGGCATGAACGTCCGCATTCCGCCGGGAAGGTATGTGTCATCGACGAGGGTGAAGTCTTCGTGCTCCGCGAGGAATTTATTGACAACGTCCTCGTTTTCCGCGCGGTTGACGGTACAGGTGGAATAGACCAGCACGCCGCCGGGTCTGACGTATGTGGATGCGCCGCAGAGGATGCCGTACTGGATTTCGGGCAGGCGCGCGATGTCGTCGAGGTTCTTGTAGCGGATGTCGGGCTTTTTCGCGATGACGCCGAGTCCCGAGCACGGAGCGTCGCAGAGGACACGGTCCGCTTTTCCGGCGAGAGCTTCGTCGGGCTTGCGTGCGTCGCGTGCTTCGGTGCGGATTACGGTGATCCCGAGTTTTTCCGCGCCTTTTTCGATGAGGGAGAGCTTGTTCTTGTGCAGATCGTACGAATACACCGCGCCTTCGTTGTGCATGTCGATGGCGATGGAGAAGCTCTTGCCGCCGGGACACGCGCAGGTATCGACAACGGTTTCGCCCGGCTGTGCACCGAGAGCCGCGGATACGATCCGGGAGGCTTCATCCTGCACGAACCAGCCGCCGTCGGCAAGTCCTGCCTTGACTGTGTCATCCAGTGCATCCGTCAGCACGATATCGGGAGCGGATTCCGACACAGCTCCGCCGCATTTTGCAGCCGCTTCTTCCGCCGTCAGTTTCAGACGGTTCACGCGCAGGGCGATGTGGGGTTCCCGGTTCATGGCGGCGAGAAATTCTTCCGTCTCCTCCCGTGCAACACCGCAGGATTCTTCAAAGAACCGCACGGTTTCTGCCGGAACGGAATATTTCACCTCGCAGTACCGGTAAAAATCGGTCACGGGCGGGTATGCGATCTGCTTTCCGGCGCGCAGGAAGGTTCTCAGCACCGCGTTGACGTAGCCGACCTTTGACTTCTGCACCAGAGCCGCCGTTTCGGATACCGCCGCATGATCGGGCACACGGTCCATCCACAGCAGCTGGTACAGTCCGAGCCGCAGAGCGTTGAGAACGTCGTCGTCGAGCTGTGCCGGAGGGATTTTCGAGAACTTCCCGATCACGTGGTCCAGCGTGAGCCTGCGCTCGATGACGCCGTAGACCAGCCGGGTATAAAGTCCGCGGTCGGCAGGAGTCATGTCGCTCCGTCCGATGCTCGCGTTGATTTCGAGATTGGAGTATCGCCCGTCACGTTCCGCGGCAATGAGGGAGTCAAGCGCGGCACGACGGGGATTTGTGGTTTTGTTGTTCATAATGTCTTATATTAATGATAGATTTCGTCAGTCACGGCGTGAGCGGTTCACGAGTGTGAGAAGCCGCAGGAAGTTGCCGAGTGCCGCTGCCAGTGCCGCCGCATAGGTCAGAGCCGCCGCGGTCAGAACTTTTCTCGCCGCATCCAGTCCTTCCTCCGACATTCCGGCGTTTTCCAGTACTTTCAGTGCACGCCGGCTTGCGTTGAATTCCACGGGAAGCGTCACCAGCTGGAAGACCACAATCATCCCGAACAGGAACACGCCGATGCCTGCCAGAGACTCAAACGACAGCATGATGCCGAGAATCGTCAGCGGCCATGCAAGCATCGAGCCGAGATTGGTAAGCGGAATAATCACCGTGCGAAGCTTCATCGGATAGTAGCTGACCGCGTACTGGACGGCATGTCCCGCTTCGTGAGCCGCAACTCCGACCGCCGCCGCAGAACTCACGTCGTACACGGTGTCCGAGAGGCGGATCATGTTTTCTTTCGGGTCGTAATGGTCTGTGAGATTACCGGCAACCCGTCCGATCCGCACGTTATGGATTCCGTTTGCTGCGAGAATCAGCCGCGCCGCCTCGTAGCCGGTCATGCCTCTTTCGGATGCCACTCTGGTGTACTTCGCATAGGTAGCTGTAACATTGTGGGACGCCCACAGGGAGAAAATCACTGCGGGCAGGACGAATACAAGATACGTCCAGTCGAAACCGTAATAATAACCGGGCACTTTCAGCCTCCTGAATCAATATGTGAGAATATCTCCCACGTTCAGCTTGCGTCCGCGAATGAAGTCTGCCGCCGCCATGCGCTTTTTGCCCTCAGGCACCACGGAAGTCACGGCAAGTTTACCGTTCCCGCAGGAAATGACGATTTTGCCGTCCCCTGCTGTGTCAAGCTCGAGCACCTGACCGGCGGGCGCGTCACATTCGCCGTCGAGGACAACGGATGTGCACAGCTTCAGAAGCTTGCCGTCGGGCGTTTTTGTCATCGCGCAGGGCATGGGAGAGAGCCCGCGGATGAAATTGAAGAGTTCACGGGGAGACCGGGTGAAATCCACCACGCAGTCTTCCTTTTCGATTTTTGCGGCATAGGTCGCGCCGTCTGCGGGCTGGGGTGTGCGGGTGACGGTACCGGCGAGGGTTTCGTCAATCACGTCATACATGGCACGTCCCGCAAGAACTGCGAGCTTGTCGTGAAGCGTCTCAAAATTGTCGTCTTCGGTGATGTCGCAGGTGTGGGTCAGGATCATGTCGCCCGTGTCGATGCCGTCGTCCATGTACATCGCCGTGATGCCGGTGACAACCTCGCCTTCCATGATGGCACGCTGAATCGGAGCGGCACCGCGGAATTTCGGCAGAAGCGAACCGTGCGCGTTGACACAGCCGTACTTCGGATAATCCAGCACGTAGCGCGGCAGAATCTTGCCGTACGCCACAACGATAATCATGTCCGGCTGAATCTCGTCGAGGGTTTCCTGAAATGCGCCGTCCCTGAGCGTCTTCGGCTGATACACGGGAATGCCGTGCTCGAGCGCGAACTCCTTGACCGGCGGCGGGATGAGCTTCATGCCCCTGCCTTTTGCGCGGTCGGGCTGGGTCACAACGGCGGCAACCTCAGCTTCGGGATGATTGTACACCGCCTCCAGCGTAACTCTCGCCAGATCGGGCGTACCCATAAATATGATTTTCATGAATTGTCAGTTCTCCTGGTGTGAAAATGTGAAAAAGGCAGCTCTTTACTCAGTCATCACCCATCATCTCTTTGACCTCATCCGGCGTCAGAATATGCACTGCGCGGTCGGTGAAGAGATGTCCGTCGAGGTGGTCGAGCTCATGGCAGAAGCAGCGTGCGTTGAGACCTTCGCCTTCGATCTCGAACATCTCGCCGTAACGGTTCATGGCGCGTACCTTGACACGTTCGGGACGGTTCGTGTAGCCCCATACGTCCGGGAGGGACAGGCATCCTTCGACTTCTTCCTGCTCGCCCTCCTTTTCGATGATTTCGGGATTAATCAGCTCAACGATTTCTTCCCCGGTGTCAACGAGGCAGATGCGGCGGAGAATTCCCACCTGCGGAGCAGCAAGACCGGCGCCGTTTGCATCGACGAGGGTTTCCGCCATGTCGTCCAGAAGCTGGAGAATGCGGGGCGTGATTTCGGTGACGGGACGGCAGACCTTTCTGAGGGTGGGATCGCCTTCCTTGACAATATTCAGTATAGCCATAATTGTTACCTCAATGATTGAATTTATGTAAACTCGGATGGATTTTTGTTCTCAATTTATACCGTCGTCGGGTTGAGATCCACGGAAACGGTGATTTTCTGGGAGGATTTTGAGAAATTGCGCGGTTTTCCGCCGGATCCGGGTGTGAACTTGCTGAACTCAACGAGGAGCTCCGACAGCATTTCGCGCGTCCGACGGTTCAGCCGGCATTTCATCACCAGCCGCATCCGGAACGTGTTCTGAACCCGGTAGACCGGTGCTTCGAACGGTCCGTACAGCATCAGCGGCACATCCCCGAACGCGCCTTCCGTCCGCTCAATGATCCGCTCACGCATCCGGACACAGACCATGTTGAGATACTGCTCGTCGGTGCAGGACAGCGTAATTACGGCGATGTCGCAGAACGGCGGGAAGCAGAACGTCTCGCGCAGGCGGATCTCGCCCTCGTAAAACCGGGAATAGTCCTGATTTGCCGCCATCAGCAGAACCTCGTTGTCGGGGTTGTACGTCTGAATGACCGCGCATCCCGGGATATCCCCGCGTCCGGCACGTCCGATGACCTGCGTCAGCATCGCAAAGGTACGTTCCGCGGCGCGGTAGTCGTCGAGCATCAGCGATCCGTCGGCATTGAGCACTCCGACCGTGGCAACCTTCGGGAAATCGTGCCCCTTTGTGACCATCTGCGTTCCGAGGAGCACATCTGCCTCACCCGCGCGGAATTTCGACAGGATTTCTTCGTGGGAGAATTTCGCCTGCGTGGTATCCAGATCCATGCGGAGCACGCGCAGATCCGGGAACTGATCGGCGATGTCGTCCTCTGCCTTCTGTGTGCCGCATCCCATGAAGAGGAAATGCGCGCTCCCGCAGTCGGGCTGGGGACATGTTTCCGGAACACGCGTCCGGTAGCCGCACATATGGCAGGTGAGGTATCCCTTCTCCCGCCGCTGTGCCTCGTAGGTTTCGTCATCCTTTGATACCGCGACCCGTCCGGTGGAATGGTACGTCAGGGTCACGGAGCAGTTCGGGCATTTGAGGCTCTTTCCGCAAGTCCGGCAGGAGACGTAATTGTTGTACCCGCGCCGGTTGAGGAAGAGGATGGACTGGTTTCCCGCGTCCTTGTCCTCGTGGAGCCGCATCGACAGCAGACCGCCGACGGGTGACAGATTCCCCATGGACGTCTCGCCGCGCATGTCGTAGATTTTCACCTCGGGAAGCTGTGCGTTTCCGTAGCGTTCCTTCAGCTCGATGAGGGTATAGCCCCCTGTTTTGGCTTTGTAATAGCTCGTCACGGACGGCGTTGCGGAGGAAAGCACCATGACGGCGTTGTGATCCGCGCACCGTTTTCTTGCGATATCGTGGGCGTGGTACTTGGGATCGGTGTCCGATTTGTAGGTATATTCGTGCTCCTCGTCGATGACGATCATGCCGAGGTTCTCGAAGGGAGCGAAAATTGCCGATCTGGTGCCGATGACGACCTTGACCTGACCGTCACGCACCCGTCTCCACGCGTCGTATTTTTCCCCTGCGGAAATTGCCGAATGAATGACCGCGATCTCGTCGCCGCAGCGGTTCATGAAGATGCCCACGGTCTGCGGAGTGAGCGCGATTTCGGGTACAAGCATAATCACGCCGCGTCCGTCCTCGAGCACACGGTCGATTGCCGCCATGATGACGTTGGTTTTGCCCGATCCCGTGACGCCGTGAAGAAGCGCACCGGCAGGCTTACCGCTTTCATACAGTCCGACGATGGCATCCCTTGCCCTATGCTGTTCCGGAGACAGGGTGGGTTTCTCCGTCTTTCCGGATGTGACGGCGGCGGTATCGAAGGAGTCCCTTGTGAAATGGTTGCGGTATTCCTCCTCCAGCTGGACGGTAATCAGCCCCTTTTTCTCAAGGGTTGCGGCTGAGGTACGTCCGCTTTGCAGGGGAATCCCGAGCTTCTCATACAGCACCGCGTCAACGGAGTCGCCTTCGCGGAACACGGCTTCGAGAATTTTCTTCTGATTCGCACCGGACAGCTTTGCCATCACAGCATCGAAATACCCGTCATCCAGCTTCGACTCGAGCATCAGGGACTCGCTCGGCGAAAGAATCTTGCGGTATTTCACAGCGGACGCGTTCTTGAGTTCCGTGCACCGTTCGATCAGCCCGTACTTCACAAGATCCGCAAACACGGCGGTGAGGTTGAAATCGACCTCATTCTGGAGGGTCTGACGGGAGAATCTGCCTTTTTTCTGCGCCAGCATATAAACACGCTGACCGCGTTCGCCGATTTTGGACAGCGCCGTCTTCATGGGAATCTCAGACGTACGTTCCTCCTCGGTCAGGACGCGGTAGTATGTGATGATCTTTGACATGGCGGCAGAAGGCAGAACTGCGCGGACAGCCTCGCCGTAGGTGCAAAGGGTATATTCTTTTAAAAACCGGCACAGCTCGAGAAGATCCGCGGACAGCACGGGGCCATCCCCGAAGACCTGTGTGACGGGCTTGCACTCGGTTTCCGGCATCTGTGTCGGATAGGCAGTCACCACGCCGGTCATACGCCGGTTGGACTTGCCGAAGGGCACTTCCACAATGACGCCGGGCTCGACGGAATTGGCAAGGGAGGCGGGAATGAGATAGCTGTACGGCCGATCCGCCGGGTATGGGATATCAATGATATGGATGCTTGCGGTTTTGTTCGTCGTATTCGCCATTCTTCCGCCCTCCTTTCACCGGGATTTTTTCAGAAATTATTCAGCCTTTTTTGCAGTGGTGTTTGCGTCGAGGCTGTAGTTGTCGATCTTGTCTCTTGCGGCAGCAGCAGCTTCAGCGTCAACAGCGCATTCTTCTCTCTTTTCGCCGAGGACGGTTTCTTCACCTTCGGTGTCGATGAGTCTGAATTCGGCGTTATGGAGGCCGGAGATTGCGGTCTTGACAGCCTTGTCATCGCGGTATTCCTTCTTGATGAGGCTTGCGATGTTGGTCTTCTTATCGGACTCCTTATTGAGCGCGAGCTTTTCCGCGTATTCTCTCTGCTTTACGTATTCCTCGGTGATGATTCTTGCAGCCTTTGCAGTCGCGACAACGAGGGTATAGCGGTTGATCTGGTTGTTGTTGGTAAGTTCACTGATGGAAGGATAAATCATTTTCTTCTCTGGCCTTTCTGTTAGTCTGTATGTTGATATGGATATGTGAATGTTATATGGATGCTGTATGTAGTTTATTCCCCGAAATATTCGCGGATATACTTCATCATGCGGTAGTTATTGCGGTGTTCTGCCATAATGATGGCGAGGATTTCCTCAGCGCATTCGCGTACCTTGCCGGTTTCGTTGACGACGATATAGTCGTAATTGACGGCTTCTTTGATTTCGGCTTTTGCGCGGTCAAGGCGAGCCTGAATGACCTCTTCGGTTTCGGTGCCGCGTCCGCGGAGACGTCTTTCCTGTTCCTCAGCGGAAGGAGCGATGAGCATGATCGCTGCACATTCGTCGCCCATGAGACGCTTGATCTGACCGCCGCCGTCGACTTCGATTTCAAGAATGAGGTCCCTGCCTTCACCGGTGATGCGGCGGGCTTCGGCTTTCAGAGTGCCGTAGTAGTTGCCGTTATACTGGGTATATTCGAGCACTTCGCCCTCTTCGATGAGCTTTTCAAACTCCTCGCGGGTCTTGTAGTAGTAGTAGTTGACGCCTTCGGTTTCGCCTTCTCTGGGCTGACGCGTGGTCGCGGATACGGATACGCCCGCATTCGGGTACAGCTTCCGCAGTTCTTCCACCACGGTGCCCTTGCCGCTGCCGGACGGTCCGGAAATCACGAGGATCACGCCTCTCGTCTCATTGTTCATTTTCTTCCTCCGATTCAACTGCGCCTCCTGCAAGACGCTGTGAAATAGTCTCGTTCTGGATCGCCGACAGAATGACATGGTCCGAATCCATGATGACAATGCATCTGGTCTTCCGGCCGCATGTGCAGTCAATCGCACGTCCGCTGTCCCTGGCATCCTGTACCAGTCTCTTCGCCGGTGCGGACTCCGAAGCAATCACTGCCACCACCCGCTCGGCGTTAATCATATTATTGAATCCTACGTTTACGAATTTCATCGGGATTTTGTCTTTCTGTTGTTTGTGATAAAAGGGGAACAGAGTTTGTTTACAAACTCGCAGATTTCACCACCGGTGAATATCTCAAGGTCGCTTTTGAAAAAGCTCCGCAAAACTTTTATACTGACGAGGTGCAGTGGTCTACGGGAAGTTAGTTGATATGAGTTCGTCAGCTTCAGGGGGATTTTTTGACTATGTTTTGCTTTGATTCTCTATTCAGCGGTCTACGGGTACAATTGCGGACTGCACTTCAGGGGGCGATGCCA